>JAYTRS010000387.1:0-3706 GCA_043746065.1 Bacteroidota bacterium
GTTTTGTATCATACTTCTGGCTAATTGAGGTTGCGAACCCACCAAAGCATTTATAGAGTTTAAACTATTAAATAAAAAATGTGGTTGTAATTGCTGACGAAGTTTTATCAATTCCGCATCGCGCAAGGTGTTTTGTGCTTGTTGTTGCAACGATAGTTGTTTGGTTTTAGTTTTAATATTATTTAAAAACCACATGGTTGCAAAGAAAAATACCGTTTGTAAAAACACAATAAATATGCGAAGTATTTCGGTTTTTGTATACACCTCATTAAAATTTATAGGATTGTAAACGTATGGCAATAAAAATTTTTGTAAATAAATTACTTTAAAAATAAATAGAGTAATTAAAAAGAATTGAGTACTAATTTTATTTAAAAAATTAGGTAAATAATTTTGCATAAAAAAAACTAATAATAATGGAATGGCCGTTAAACCAACCGAAATTGTAGCATCAATAGTTGCTAATTTTAAATTAGCTGATAATTGAAAAAGTGTGCCTGCTAAAACTAAACCGCACACAATAAACCAACTACTAATAAAAATTAATAGTTGGTTTTTAGAGACAAATTTTTCTGTTTGCATTTTTAAATTTAAACAAAACTTAGCAAAAAACTAACGATTTACTTTGTATGGTCATTGCTTTTTGTAGCACCGTATCTATAAAACTTTTTTTATCGTAGGTTTCAATGGTATTGCTGTAAAGTTCAACACCATCACTTAACTGTTCTACTTTTACTACTTCGCTTACATCAATAAACGTCCAGCTTAAGGTTGCTCCTTGTTCTGTTTCAAAATCGGCTTGCAATTTTTTACCCAATTGCTTCGCCTTAAAATAAGCGCCTTCTTGGTTTGGGGCATTTACTAATCGTAATTGCTCATCAAATTGTGCATTTGTTTGGTTGGTGTAGCCATCAATGCTATAAATTAATTTTACTAAATACCAGTTCATGTTTTTGTTTTTTTTAATTTAATTAATAAGATATTATTTCAACGCCACCAAATAAAACATTGCCTGTAAGCACTAATGTTTTAGCATTTGCAAGACTTGTTACATTCATTGGTGCGCGCTCATCTTCAACACCACCAAATACGCAAACTAAGTCTGATTTTATATTCCAGTTACTGGGTACAATTATTTTAACACCTCCAAATTGTTGGTTTAAATTTAAAACGGCTTCGTTTGTAATTTCGGCTTGCATTAAATTTAATTCGCAACCACCAAAGGTGTTTTTTACCTCACCTCCTTTAAAATCTTTACTAATAATGTTGCGTTTAGTACCTCCAAATACGTTACTTATTAAAATATAATCATCGCTACTATTATTACTAGCATCGTTTGCACCCACATTCCAGGTTTGTCCACAATTGTGTTTGCTATATTTATATTTAGAAAAATGATGGTATTTATTTTTTGGTTTAAAAATTAACACTAAACCTACAATTAGTAAAATTACGGGCAGTTCATAACGCTCAATATTAAACTCAGGAAAAATATCACCTGCTAAAAAAACACCACCAATGGCTACTAAAATTAACCATTTTGCATTTTTAAATTGGTGTTTAATACCCGATACAATACCTATGGCAATTAATAATACTGGCCAAGTAAATAACCAGTGTGGTAAAATGGTGCCTGCTTCTTTCATAAAAAATAATATGGCAGCGCCTACAACAAATAATCCAGCAATCATACGGCCTTTGCGTTGATTTTTTTGCCAGTTGTTAAACTTATCGTCGTTTTTAAATTGATCTTCTAATGTTGTCATTTTTTTGTGTTTTTTAAATTTATAGGTCAAAAGTAAAGCACAAATTTTGCGTACAAAACAGTAAATCGGTAAAATAAGTATGGGTGTAGGTGAGTGAAGAATTATTTTTAGGTAAAGGTTTTGCAGCTATAAGAAGTTGGCGATTTTGAAGCACGAAACTGTCTGCCACCACAAAAACTTGATACAAAGCACAAAGCTTCATTTAACTACTGAACAACCATTTTTTTAGATGTTATTAGGAATTCATTCTTTTTTTTATTGGTATTGTTTGTATCATTTTATGTCGTAATTTTGTAACCATTGTATAAGGTTAAGCTATATGGTTATGAATGAATATTTAACATTATCGGAAGCCTCTGAATTAATAGGCAAAAGTAAGGAAACTTTAAGGCGTTGGGATAGGGAAGGCAAATTGTCTGCTGTCCGTGAGCCAATGAGTAATTACCGTGTCTACAAAAGGGAGCAAGTCCAAACATTATTTAATGATTTTTTCGTTAATGATATAAAAGAAGCTACAACAAATTTTGTCGAACCTGAAAATGATTATAGTGTCTTAGAATTGTTTGCAGGTGCTGGCGGTTTGGCTGTCGGAATGGAAAAAGCAGGTTTAAAATGTGTCGCTTTAAATGAGATTGATAAATGGGCTTGTCAAACACTACGCAAAAACCGTCCGAAATGGAAAGTAATGGAAGGCGATATAAAAGGATTTGATTTTACTGAATATCATAATAAAGTTGATGTAGTAACTGGTGGATTTCCATGTCAAGCGTTTAGTTATGCTGGCAAGAAATTAGGTCTTGCCGATGCAAGAGGAACTTTATTTTACGAATTCGCAAGAGTTGTCAAAGAGGTAAATCCTCCAATTTGTTTAGGTGAAAATGTCCGTGGATTGTTAAGCCACGAAAACGGAAAAACCCTGCAAGGGATGATTTCAATTTTAGATGAAATTGGCTATAATGTTGTACCATTTCAAGTTTTAAAAGCAATTAATTACAAAGTGCCACAAAAGCGTGAACGCTTGATTTTAGTAGGAATTAGAAAAGATATTGATTTAAAATATGAATACCCAAAACCTTACAAAAAAATATACAATCTAAAAGATGCTTTAAAAAAAGGTGATTTATATGAATCTAATGTTCCCAAGTCCGAAGGTGCAAAATATCCAAAAAGCAAAATTGATGTTTTAGATTTAGTTCCTCCCAAAGGTTACTGGCGTGATTTACCTTTAGATATTCAGAAGCAATTTATGGGCGGTAGCTTTCATTTAGGTGGTGGAAAAACTGGCATCGCAAGACGTATCGGTTGGGACGAACCTTGTTTAACTTTGACTTGTAGTCCTGCCCAAAAACAAACTGAACGTTGTCACCCTGATGAAACTCGTCCTTTCACTGTTCGTGAATATGCACGAATACAAACCTTTCCTGATGATTGGAAATTTGAGGGCTCAGTTGCCCAACAATACAAGCAAATCGGTAACGCCGTTCCCGTCAATTTAGGTCGTGAAGTAGGTTATTCAATAGTAAAGTTTTTAAATCAATACTACAACTTGTCAAAGCCCAAATAGTAGTTGTAATTTTCAAAAGTAATTTGGTCTAAAACAGTACGTTTTGTTGTTTTAATTTCAAATTTTAGCAAAAGGCAGTTTTTGCGAATTGTGGACGGCAGACATAAACGGCAAGGAATATAGTCATAGCAGAGTTTACAAAATTTCAGGCGACCAATTTTACGCTCTGCTTTCAGAACAAGACGATGCATTATTTCAACTTTACAAAGTATTACCAACAGCAATAAAGGACTATTTGAAATCAATAGACCAAAGCGAAGAAGTTGCTAAAAATTCAGCACTTGACGAAATAAAATTTGAAATTAAAACAACAAAACGTAGTGTTTTAGACCAAATTACTTTTGAAAATTACAACTACTATTTGGGCTTTGACAAG
>JAYTRS010000388.1:0-3700 GCA_043746065.1 Bacteroidota bacterium
TATGCCATTGCAAAAATTGCTGGTATTAAAATGATAGAAAGCTATAAGCGCCAATACGGTTGCGATTTTATTAGCGTAATGCCCACAAATATGTATGGCCCAAACGATAATTACAATTTAAATAACAGCCATGTTTTACCTGCGTTGATTCGAAAATTTCACGATGCTAAAGAACAAAATTTACCTTTTGTAGAAATGTGGGGCACTGGTAGCCCTATGCGCGAGTTTTTACATGTCGATGATTTAGGCGATGCCTGTGTGTATTTAATGCAAAACTACAGTGGCTTAAAACACGTAAATATTGGTAGTGGAACCGATTTAACCATTAAAGATTTAGCACTTTTAATACAAAAAACTGTTGGTTATACTGGCGAAATAAAACACGATTTAACAAAGCCCGATGGCACACCTCGTAAATTAATGGATGTATCCTTTTTACACTCTTTAGGATGGAAACATAAAATTGAATTGCCCGAAGGAATAAAATTAGTTTACGAAGATTTTAAGAAAAAAGAAAATGTGAAAGTTTGGTAAACTTAATTAGATAATTTGGCAATGAGTTAATTGGACAATTAATCTAAATGAATTAAAGCTATAAAATGATAAAAAAAAACATACCATTATTTATAATTTTTAATTTATCATTTTTAATTTCTGTTGCCCAATTTTACAATTTACCCAACGAGTATAGTTTTAATTTGCTAACGCAAAAACAATTAGCAAAAAAAGATTCTAATATACATTCTAGCATACAACCTTATATTCCGTTTTTTTCACAAAAGTATGAGCATGTTGCCGATACGCATCGTATTTTTAAATACATAACCGACGATCCTGCTTTAGATGTTATGTTTATTAAACACGTAGTGCGCATTGAACCCCCTAACGAAAATTTTAAATTACGATTAGATCCCATTTTAAATTTAGAATTAGGTAAAGATTTTGCCGATACCATTAGCCGCCGATTAAATAATAATACACGCGGTTTTATAGGAAGCGGAACTATTGGCAAAAAATTTTATTTTGAAACCTTATTTGCTGAAAACCAATCGCAGTTTCCAAACTACATTTTTAACAATGCAAAGTCAACAACCGTTATACCTGGGCAAGGCCGCTGGAAAGCTTTTAAAAGTAATGGTTTTGATTATGCTTTTTCTTCGGGCTTTTTTTCGTATCAAGCATTAAAAAACTTAAACATACAAATTGGGCATGGTAAACAAAAAATTGGTAACGGTTATCGCTCTTTATTGTTAAGCGATAATGCATTTAATTATCCTTATGCACGCATTACACAACAATGGTTTAAAGGCAGAGTACAATACTCAAATATATATGCTGTTTTTATGAATTTAGTTTCGGCAAGTGCAATACCTACTCCTTACGCCGAACGTTTGTTTCAAAAAAAAGCAGCAAGTTTTCAATACCTAAGTATTAATGCCACTAAATTTTTAAACATTAGTTTTTTTCAAGGCTTAATTTGGCAAGCAGGCGATACAAAAAACAAACAACATTTGAGTTGGGAATATTTTAACCCTATTATTTATACCAATCTTACACGCTTTGGCTTGAATACTAAAAATAATATTTTAATTGGTAGCGATATAAAATTTAAAATAACCAACAAGTTAAATATTTATGGACAAGTAATGCTAGATGATTTAAGTAATACAAACACATTAGGAAACAGTTGGGGCTACCAAACAGGTTTAAATTATTTTGATGCCTTTGGTGTAAAAAATTTATTTTTTCAAACAGAATATAATTACGTAAGCGAAAGAAGTTACTCGGGCTTAACTACAAACACAACTACACTTATACAACCCTACTCTCATTACAACCAAAATATAGCATTTACGCCTAATTATGGGCAAGAATTAGTTGTTATAGCGGATTATAAATTTAAACGATTTTTTACCAACGTAAAATACAACTACCAAGCTGTACCGCTTAATAACAATTATTATTATACTGCATCGATGCTAAATGCTAAAGTTGGGTATTTAATAAATCCATCGTATAATTTAAGTGTAAACGTAGGCGTTAACAATCGTGTGCAAAATTTTAATAACTTTAACAACTTAAACAACCAAACTAACTATGTGTATTTTGGCTTTAAAACAAATTTATATAATACCTATTACGATTTTTAAATGGCAACCTTAGTACTTGTTTTTTTAACGGCCTTTATTGTTGTGCTTTATTCTACACCTGCTTTAATAAAGGTGGCTGTTTTAAAACGCTTAATAGATGTGCCTACCGAAGATCGTAAAATTCATAAACGCTCAGTGCCAACTATAGGCGGTATTATTATTTATGCAGGCACTTTATTTGCATTTGCACTATGGTATAGTATTGACGATATGCTTTATTACGATAAAATTTTTCAATCAGTAAAAGAGTTTAAACTAATAGTAGCATGTAGTTTAATTTTATTTTTTGTAGGCGTTAAAGACGATATTATTGGCACAGCGCCTGTAAAAAAATTATTTGCACATATTGTAGTGGCCTTAATTTTGGTATTAATGGGAGATATTAGAATTACCAGTTTACACGGCGTGTTTGGGGTGTATGATATACCTAATTGGGGGAGTGTTTTTTTATCTATTTTTACGTATGTTGTGGTTGTTAATGCTTTTAATTTAATTGATGGTGTTGATGGATTAGCTGCTGGTGTGGGCTTTATCATCTGCTGCACGTTTGGTACTTGGTTTATTGTTGCCAACGAATTTCCGTATGCTGCTTTATCATTTGCATTAGCTGGTGCATTAGGTGGCTTTTTAATTTTTAATTTTTCGCCAGCCAAAATATTTATGGGCGATTCGGGCTCCTTAGTCATAGGTATGTTTATTAGTGTGCTTTCATTTAAATTAATTGAATTTCCTATACAAAATTTAGATGGTGTTTGGGTACAAGTTAGTAAGCCTGTGTTTGTAATTAGTGCTTTAATTTATCCACTTCTAGATACGTTGCGTGTTTTTATTTTGCGAGCCATTAAGGGTCAATCGCCATTTACAGCCGATAGAACACACATTCACCACATGTTGTTAGATTGTGGCTATAGCCACGTTAAAACTGTTATAGTTGTTTATGTATTTACAGTACTGACCATTGCGACATCCTTTTTTTCGTTTTATTTTAAAGAAGCTACATTAAGTTTAATTACCGTATTAATGTGTAGTTTATCGTTTTTATTTACGGTGATTCATTTACGCAACAAGCATCAAAAAAAATTATTGCCCAAGTAAACCCGAGCTAGAATTATCTTTATTATTGTTTCGTAAATTAAAAGTAATGGGGTAATTTGTTTTATACCTTACACATTTGTTATTTAAAATTGCAGGCTGCCATTTAGTTTGTTTTATTAAACGCATAGCCTCTTCGCTACAACCTGTATTTACACCTTGTTTTACAGTAGTATTTGATACATAACCATTCGTTTCTACAACAAACTCTATTACTACTGTCCCTTCTACCGATTTTTCAATAGCTAGTTTTGGATATTCAATTGTTGTTAAAATAAAATCGTTTAATCCTTCCTCTCCATTTTTATAATACTCTGGCGATTTATCCGCTTTAGTATAAATTTTATAACTGCTATCGGCAGGTAATTGTTTTTTAAAACTTAGTTTATTTTTTTGTTTAAAATAACGGTTATATTTCTCGGTACTTAAATTAAACATTAAAAAATAAGGGCGGCTTT
>JAYTRS010000389.1:0-3696 GCA_043746065.1 Bacteroidota bacterium
ATTATTTAGCAAAAAAACCTAAAGATAATATTGGCTTATACAATCGTGGTTTATGCAGTTATCATTTAAAAGATTACAAAACTGCTATTCGCGATTTTAACGAAAGTATATTATTAGGGCGTAAATTAGCCGATGTGTATTATATGTTAGGCTCAAGCAACTTTTCGTTAGAAAATTTTGAATTGGCCATTAAAAATTTTGATACAAGCCTAACTTACAATCCAAAATATTATATGGCATTGTGTTACAAAGGCGCAGCCCTAAACGATTTAAAAAAATACGACGAAGCCCTTATTAGTTTAAACTTTGCATCAACTATTAAAAACGATTACGAACCCACTTTTTATTATCGAATGGTGGCAAAATATTATTTAAAAGATTACTCCGGAAGCCTTGCCGATGCTGACAAAGCGCTTAGCCTAAAAAATTATTACGAAACACATTTTTGGAGGGGCACAAATTTAATTGAATTACTCAGAAACAAAGAAGCAATTGTAGAGTACGATACTGTAATTACCCACGATCCTAAATATGCAAAAGCCTATTATAACCGTGCTTTAGCTTATTACGATTTAGCAAATTACGAAAAATCAATTGCCGATAATTCTAAATGTATTGAGTTAGACCCAAAACATGCTAAAGCACATTACAATCGTGGCTTATCCTACTTTTATTCTAAAAAATATACACAAGCCGAAACTGATTTTACCTCCTGCATGGCCATGGGCATAGCCGATTATAAAGCCTATTGTTTTAGAGGCGCCACTTACTATTTCTTAAAAAAAGATGAATTAGCCCTACAAGATTTAAACAAATCTATTCAACTAAAAGATAATTACGAAACCGCTTATTATTATCGTGCATTATTAAAATACGCGAGTGCCGATGACCAAGGCTGTTTAAACGATTGCAATAAAGCCCTAGAGTATAACAAAGCTTACGATACCTATTATACACGCGGCATTGCTAAACATCAATTAAAAGATTATGAAGGCGCTATTTTAGATTTTAATGAATCGTTAAAATTAAAACCAAATTATTTTTTAGCAACCCTAGAGCGTGGCGTAACTTATTATATGCTAGAAAAAGACGAGTTAGCTAAAACAGATTTAAATAAAGCCATTGAGTTAGATAACACCACTGGCCGAGGTTTTTATTTTAGAGGCAAAATAAAAAAGTTTGCCAACGATATTAATGGCTGTTGCGCCGATTTAAAAACGGCTGAAAAATTAGGTTATACCAAAGCTACCGAAGAACTTACTAAAAATGGTTGTAAGTAGTATTACACATAATTATAATGGAAAAAGAACAAGCTCTTCAACAAATAATTAACCTTAGTAACCAACTTAACCAGCATAACCATAATTATTACGCATTAGATAAGCCAACAATTAGCGATTTTGAATTTGATAAATTGTTAGAACAACTTATTGCTTTAGAAAATCAATTTCCCGAATTTATTTCTCCTAACTCACCCAGCCAGCGTGTTGGCGGCACTATTACAAAAGAATTTAAATCTGTAAAACACAACTACCCCATGCTATCGCTTAGTAACAGTTATGGCGTTGAGGATATGATTGATTTTGATAGAAAAGTATTTGAAGGCTTGCAAATACAAGCCAACGATTTATTTAGTACCAACCAAGTACAATACGTTTGCGAATTAAAATTTGATGGCTTAAGCATTGGTTTAACTTACATAAATGGCGAGTTACAACAAGCCGTTACCCGTGGCGATGGCGTGCAGGGTGATGATGTAACCAATAATGTAAAAACAATAAAATCTATCCCGCTTAAATTACAAGGCAATTACCCAAGCGTATTTGAAATTAGAGGCGAAATATTTTTACCAAAACACATATTTGAAACCATAAATAAAGAACGTGAACAAATTGGCGAAGCACCTTTAGCAAACCCTCGCAACGCTGCAAGTGGCTCTATGAAAATGCAAGATAGCAAGGTGGTTGCCTCTCGCAAATTAGATTGCTTTTTGTACTATTTGTTAGGTGATGGAATGCCATCGCAAAACCATTTCGAAAATTTAAAAATTGCAAATAGTTGGGGGTTTAAAACCAGTCAGCATTCTAAACTATGTCATAATATTAACGAAGTGCTTGATTTTATTAGCTATTGGGATGTTCATCGCCATAATTTACCGTTCGAAATTGACGGCATAGTTATTAAAGTAAACGATTACCAACAACAAAAACAATTAGGCTTTACGGCTAAAAGCCCACGTTGGGCCATTGCTTACAAATTTAAAGCTGAGCAAGTAAGCACGCAACTTTTAAGTATAAGTTACCAAGTAGGGCGCACAGGTGCCATTACGCCAGTAGCCAATTTACAACCTGTGCAATTAGCTGGTACATTGGTAAAACGTGCTAGTTTACATAATGCCGATATTATTGAAAAATTAGATATTCGTATTAACGATTTTGTATTTGTAGAAAAAGGGGGCGAAATAATTCCTAAAATTATTGGTGTAGATTTTACAAAGCGCAAGCCCGAAAATATAAAAACAAATTACATTACCAATTGCCCAGAATGTAATACAGCGTTGGTTCGTAAAAACGGCGAAGCTAACCATTATTGTCCTAACGAAAACGGTTGCGCAACACAAATAAAAGGTAAAATAGAACATTTCGTAAGCCGTAAAGCAATGAATATTGATAGCTTAGGTGGCGAAACCATTAGCCAATTAGTAGATGCCAATCTTATAAAAAATATAGCAAATATTTACGATTTAAAAACTGAACAACTTTTGCCATTAGAACGTATGGCTCAAAAAAGTGTACAAAATTTAATAGATGGCATTGAGCAAAGTAAGCAGGTAAGTTTTGAACGTGTATTGTATGCCATGGGCATCAGGCATGTAGGCGAAACAACTGCTAAAAAAATTGCTAAAAATGTAAAAACTATTGATGCCCTTATTACTTTAACTAAAGAACAGTTACTAGAAATTGATGAAGTAGGCGAAACCATTGCCTTAAGTATAATTTCTTTTTTTAATAGCCCACAAAACCAACAAATTATACAACAACTAAAAACTGCAGGCTTACAATTTAGTTTAAGCCAAGAAGCTTTAGCAAAAACAGGCACTAAATTAAATGGCTTAACATTTGTAATTAGCGGTGTGTTTAATAACCATAGCCGCGACCAATTAAAAGAACTTATTGAATTAAATGGTGGCAAAAATGTAGGCTCAATAAGTGCCAAAACATCGTATGTTTTAGCGGGCGATAATATGGGTCCCGAAAAACTAAAAAAAGCACAAAGCCTAGGTGTTAAAATTATTAGCGAAACCGATTTTGAAATACTAATTGCTTAACCTTTTTACTCAAAATAAATTAAATTAGCACCAATTAATATTTCACCTTTATAGTTTTGTTGTTTTAATAATGTTGGATCTAAAATCACTTTACCTCCATTTAAAATTACCCTATTAATTACTTCGTGCATAATTTCAACAAAAAATGTTGGTTTAACAGAATTAGAATAACTTATTGTATCTCTTTCTACTATACATATGCCAGCAGCAAAATCCCGTTTCTCGAAAATGGCTACCTTTTCATCAAGCATATATTTTAATGTCAATGTTAAAAACGTTTTTGTAAAAATCAGTTACACGGTCAACATCTATGGCTCCAATTTCTAACCATATAATTAATGTAATTTATTTCTGTAAAATAATTTTTT
>JAYTRS010000390.1:0-11349 GCA_043746065.1 Bacteroidota bacterium
TTTGCTAATAAATAGCTTGTGTAAAGGCCAACATCGGGGTTAATATCGCTTGGGGTAAATTTTACTGGGTATACTTCTGAACGGCCTTGGTATTCGTAAGCATTAATTGTTTGTGTTCCAATGGCATATTTATCTTTAAATTGGTAATTAAAGGCAAAGTTTTCTTCTAAAAAAGTTCTATCAAATTTACCTACATAACCGTAGTTAAAAATATTGTCTTTATGTTTTGCGCTTTGTGTTTTGTTTAAGCCGTTTTCGTAACTTACTAAAAAGCGGAAGAAAGGATTACTGATGATGGATTGCGTTTTATCTTTACTTGTATTACCGCTACCAAATTTTTGAGTTACAGATAAACTTACACGAGCATTACGACTGCTTGAAACCGAATTGTTTACCGAATTAAATACTTGATTGGCAACTGGTGAGTTAAAATTATCAGCATATTCGTAAAAACCACCTAATGATATATTAGTGTTGGCTGTTGGAGCAAAATCAATTTTACCGTTTAATGATAATGAGCGAGAACGATTATTAGGGTGAGTTTTTTGAGCTACCATATCATCTTTGGTCACAAATTCAGAAGCGCGAATGGTACCAACACCTGATGGCGAAAGTAATAAAGGCTTATCTTTAATTTCTTGTAATTTATCTTCTTTTAATACATAAATAGGTATAAAAGACGGGTTAGGGTCTTTAATATAATTACCTTGTCCTGATAAAAAGAAACCTAAAACGGTACGGTGTGTAGAGTCTTTCTTTTTATAAAGTGGCCCACCAAAACTAAAACCTAGTGAGTTGTAACCATACGGATCGGTTAATTGTGATGATATTAACTCAACACCACCAAAGTATTTTGATTGTGGCCCACGGGTTGAGATTGAAATAGCACCAGAAGTTAAATCGCCATACATAGCGGGTACACCACCAGTAATTACGTTTAGTTGCTCAATAGATTGCTGAGGTAAGTTTGGCGTACCAAATACTTTAACACCATCTACAAAATATGTTGTTGCGCCCTCGCGGCCACCACGTACACTTAAAGCTTTACCTTCATCGGCTTGATAAACACCTGCTGTGGTTGCAGCAACGGAGTTTACATCCTTAGTGGCTAAGTTTTTATAGTCTTCGCGGGTTACCGTTTGCCCTGATTTAGTATCTGGATCGATTAATGGTACTTGATAGGTTATAACTTCTACTTCATCTAACTTAACACCTTCACCATTTGATAATGGAATAGTAACATAAGCTGTTTTGCCTTCGCCTACTTGCACATCTTTAATTTCTGAAGCCTGATACCCAACATACACACCTTTTACAGTGTATTTACCTGGGTTTAAGGGCTTAATAAAGCACTCGCCATCCATATTGGTAGTAGCTACACCAACTTGCACACCATCTTGGTAGGCTACAACGTTGGCAAAGGGTATAGCCTCTTTAGTTGTTTTATCTTGCAAAGTAATTTTTATTGCCCCACCTTGTGCAAAAGCACCAAGCCCTGCAAACACAACTGCTATAACTGAAAGGTATAATTTTTTAATCATATTGTTAAATTAACTTAAATACATATTATTACAAAGGCTTAAAAGTATAAAGCTGAACGTTATTATGCAAAAAAAAATGTGTTTTTTTTATTATGTAGCTCATTTTTAATGTTTTAAACTTTTAAGAGGCTATTAACAATTATTAACCTTATGGTAAAGTTACGCGCAAAGTGTTAAAATAGATTTAACAATTTAAAAACTGGTAGGTTTGGTTTTATATCTGGTAGGTTTTTGGCAATAAGTGGTAAATAGAATTTTAGTTTGAAATTAAAAATTATAAATTAAAGATTATTTTGAGGCACAATAGAGTAGTATTTAGACTAAAATAACTAAAATCTTAAGATTTACAACTAAATGATTGCTCTACGTTTTTTTCTTCTTTTTAAATAGACGCTTATAAAAGGGTTCGCGACGGTTTTCGTTATGTAAAGTGGCGGTGTGTTTGCTACTTTTCATACGTTTACGTACTTTTTTGGTTTGTAAGCGTTTGTGGTAGGCTTTAATGGCTTTTCGTTCGGCACGTTCTTTACGACGTTGCTCGCGAGCTTCTTTACGAAGTTGTTTATTTAGTTTTCGTTGACTTTGAAACGTTTTTTCTTTAGGGCCAGTACCTTTTTCTTGTGCAAGGGTGGAGAGGGGTATTAACAGAATTACTAATAAATATGTTAATTTTTTAAACCACATTTTGTTTTTTGTATTCAATCACATCTACTCCAAATTTGCGTAAAAAATCTACACCTTCGTCGGCTATTAAGCCTTTAAATTTGGCATAACTATCTTTAAAATATACCTTTTTAATACCTGTGGTGTATATCACACGAGCACAGGCAATGCAGGGCGAAAGCGTAACGTACAAAGTGGCATCTTGCATGCTTACATTATTTTTAGCGGCATATAAAATGGCATTTTGCTCGGCATGAAGCGCTAATGAGCAACTGCCTTTGCTATCGCGGGGGCAACCTTCTTTTGGCCATTCTACATCGCAATTGTGAGTGCCAGCAGGAGGACCATTATATCCTAAAGAAATGATGCGTGTATCTTTGGTAAGAACGGCTCCTACCTGTGCTTTTACACAGTGAGAACGTGTTGCTAATTTCTCAGCCAATTCCATATAAATATCTGTAAAGGAAGGTTTTTTCATAAATAATTTTAAGTTTTTTAACGTTTAGTTTTTAATAAAAGAGAATTAATTTTATTAAAAACTAATAACTCATCATTAAAAACTATTATAAAGCTTCGCTTACCACTTCTTTCACATCATTGGGTAATAAGCGTTTTAATAAGGCTTCAATACCTGCTTTTAAAGTCATGGTGCTACTGGGGCAACCACTACAACTGCCGCGCATTTGTACGGTTACAATACCATCTTTTAATTGCTTAAAGGTAATTTGTCCGCCATCTTGCTCTACAGCAGGGCGAATGTATTGTTCGAGTACTTCAATAATTTTATTTTCAACGTCGTTAGTTGGGGCAACATGTTGAGTGTTTACCGAAATGGTTTCTTTAAAACTAGAATCTTTTGCAACTAATTTTTCGGGTAATTTTTCAATAATGGCATTGCCTTTGTTTAAATAGTTGGTGATAAATACGCGCAATTCGTCTCTAATTTCTTCCCAAATAACGGCATCGTGCTTTGTAATGGTTATAATATTACTCGCTATAAAAATGCTTTTTACAAACGGAAATTGAAATAGTTGTTTAACAATAGGGGCAAAGGTAGCCTCTGTAATGTTTTGATACTCGGCCGTAGCACCACTTACTAGTAGTAATTTATTGGCAACAAATTTTACGCTGGAAGGGTTGGGTGTTTCTTCGGCGTAAATAATATATGGAATTTCGGTTAAGTTCATTTTTAAAAATTTATTTACAAAGATACTAATAAAAGTAGTTAAGGATTAGTATTTTTAGCACATGAAGTTAAGTGGCTTACTTACGCCTATTTTTATTTTATTTCACGTGTTTTTGTTTGGTCAAACAACGGTAAAAGGTATAATTGTTGACGTTACAACTAATAAAGGTATACCTTTTACAAGCATTGGTATTATTGGTAAAAATGTAGGTACTTTAAGTAACGAAGATGGTAACTTTGAATTTATTTTTGCTCCATTTTATAAAAACGATAGTCTTAAAATTTTTAGTATTGGTTATAAGCCTTTAACGTATTTGGTTTCAGACTTTATAAAAGAAACTACTAAAACTATTAAATTGCAAAATCTACCCACTCAATTAGAAGAGGTGGTTGTAAATTCAAAAAAAATAAAATACAAAGTGTTAGGTACAACTAATTATACCAAAAATAATTGTAGTGGCTTTGTAAAAAACGAAGCTAATTGGAAAGGCTCTGAAACAGCTATTATTGCAGGAAATAAAAGTGGCAGAACGGTTTTAGTAGAAACATTTAGTTTTTATGTTATTCAAAATAAATATGCCGATTCGTTAAAATTTAGATTAATGTTTTACGAAGCCAGCGAAAAAGGATACCCACGTTTTAAAACTATTTTGCGTAAACCAATTATTTTTAAAATGGGTACTAAACAAGGCGAGTTTACTTTAAATTTAAGAGAATATAATATATCCACTCCAACTGATTTTTTTATTAGTTTAGAATGTTTGATGGATGAAATGGATATTGCTAAATTTTGCTATGCAGGTTCTAATGCCACACCCTCATTTGTTAAAGCTGCTGCCTTTAGCCGTTGGTATAAAATAAGAGGCGGTGGTGCCGATTTTAATGTAAAAGTTTCATACACGGATTAATAATTAAATAATATATTTACCACTTATGTTTTCACATTTACTATCGCTTGATGGTTTACTTAGCCTACTAAGTTTAACTTTAATGGAAATTTTATTAGGGATAGATAATGTCATATTTGTATCTATTGTACTAAGTCGTTTACCAAAAGAAGAGGCTAAAAAAGCAAGTTTAATATGGATGGTGGTTGGTATTTTTATGCGCATAGCTTTATTATTTATCTTGGTGTTTTTAATAAAAGGCGAGCAGGTTTTATTCACACTTGGTAATCACCCCGTTCAGTTAAAAGATTTAATAATGTTGGCTGGAGGCTTATTTTTATTGGTAAATAGTACTTTAGAAATTCATAATAAATTGGAGGGCGATAATCAAGAAGGACAAGACGCAAAGAAGAATTTAAAAAAAGGTTTTAAATCTATTATGTTGCAAATTTTATTAATAGATGTGGTATTTAGTATTGATGGTATAGTTACAGCCATTGGTATGGCGCGCGAAATTGTAACCATGGCAACGGCAGTAATTATTAGTATGGCTGTAATGTTTTATTATGCTCCAAAAATTTCGGCATTTATCGATAAGCACCCAACGTTTAAAATTTTAGCTTTATCGTTTTTAGTTTTAATAGCCGTATTGCTTGTAGCCGAAGGTGTTCATTTAGATTCGGTGCACATTCCAAAAGGATATATTTATTTTGCAATGGCATTTAGTTTTGCGGTAGAGCTTTTAAATTTACGCCTTCGTAAAAAAACTAATCCTGTAACATTACGTAAAAATAATATTGAGGATAGGGAAATATAAAAGGGAAGATGTAAAATGGAAGAGGGAAAATGGGGTTTCGGTAATTGCTTCTACTACGCTCAGGAATACATTACACAACGTTACTCTGAGCGGAGTTGAAGAGTGAACTTTGAATAAACTTATAAATAATAAAATAAAAAATATCTCTTTAATAAACTTAGGTAATAAAAAATAAAAAAATGACTTTAACTGAAACAAATTTTAATTTCCCACAACAAACAGCTTATTACAAAGGCAAAGTACGTGATGTTTATACTCTTAAAAACAACGTGTTAGTGATGATTGCCAGCGATCGTATTAGTGCATTTGATGTGGTTTTGCCAAGAGGCATTCCTTACAAAGGGCAAGTATTAAATCAAATTGCGCAACAGTTTTTAAATGCAACAAAAGATATTGTGCCTAATTGGTTATTAGCATCGCCCCACCCACACGTTAGTATTGGTAAGCAATGCCAGCCTTTTAAGGTAGAAATGGTAGTGCGTGGTTATTTAGCAGGCCACGCTGCACGTACCTACAACAGTGGCTTACGCACTTTATGTGGTGTTACATTGCCCGAAGGTTTAAAAGAAAACGACAAATTACCTGCACCTATAATTACACCTACAACCAAAGCTAGCGAAGGGCACGACGAGGATATTAGCAAAGAAGAAATTATTAAACAAGGTATAGTAAGTAAACAACATTACGAGCAATTAGAAAAATATACTTTGGCTTTGTATGCTCGCGGACAAGAAATAGCCAATAAAATGGGCTTAATTTTAGTAGATACAAAATACGAATTTGGTTTATACAATAACGAAATTACCTTAATGGACGAAATACATACGCCCGATAGTAGCCGTTATTTTTATTTAGAAGGTTATAACGAACGTCAACAAAAAAACGAAGAACAAAAACAATTAAGTAAGGAGTTTGTAAGGCGTTGGTTAATTGAAAATGGTTTTCAAGGTAAAGAAGGACAAACTATACCCGCTATGAGTGATGAATGGGTAACAGAAATTAGTAACCGTTATATTGAATTGTTTGAAAAAGTAACAGGTAATAAATTTGTTAAAGCAAATTACGAAACTATTTTAAATGATATTGATGTGGCGGTAAATGGTTATTTAAGTTAGTTCAAATGATAACGTATTAATCTACGCTCTCTGTTTGTAATTGAATTAGAGAAAAACGCTAATCGGCTTTCAACAATTCCAATGTTTTGAGCGTATCTATTCCCCATAAATCGCTTTCTTAAAATAGAAGATTGGCTTATGTTATTAATAGTAATTTCTAATTTAGAATGATTAGTTTTTAAACTTCCAATGGATAGTGTTATTATAGAATCTTTATCTACCATTTTTAGGAAAGAATTAGTGTATGAGTCACTATACGAATATAAAATACTGGTAAAATCTTTTGAAGAAAATACAATGCCTCCAATGTTATTTATAATATAATGTAACGAATCTCTAAAATAATTGGTATAAATATCATTTGGAAATGTAATATCTGAATTCGGATTAGTAATATTTTTTGTAACAAATTTGTAATATCTGTTTCCGCTTATAAGGGTATCTTTTTCAATATAAGTGCTGTCAATAGCGCCATTACTTACGGCATTATTTAAAGTATCAATATTAAAACGTTCATATATCCAATAATTACCAACTTTATAGGGCATATAACTAGGGTAAGTAATTTCGGTTGGGGTTTGTGGTGTTTCCGCAACTTCACTTTTCTTTTTTTTGCAAGAAAAAAATACTGCAATACCTATTAAAATTAAAATTTTATTTTTCATTAATGAACACGTTTTTTCTATTAACGAATTATTTTAAATTTTATTGCTTAACCATTAAAAATAATTAAGTTTGTACTATAAAATGAATTTAGAACAACAAATAAAACATACCATTCGCGATGTGCCTGATTTTCCAAAACCGGGTATTATGTTTAAAGATATTACTCCTATTTTTTATAATCAAACTTTATGTTCGGCAATAGTTGATGATTTTATTTTAAAACTAAATGGTAAGCCCGATGCTATAGTTGGTATTGAGAGTCGCGGATTTTTATTTGGATTTTTGGTAGCCAATAAATTAAACATTCCATTTGTATTGGTGCGTAAAGCAGGTAAATTACCTTATAAAACAGTAAGCTACGAATATGATTTAGAATATGGTAGCGCTAAAATAGAAATGCACGAAGATGCCTTACAAAAAGATTGGAATGTAATAATACACGACGATTTATTAGCAACAGGTGGCACGGCAGAAGCAGCTGCTAATTTGGTGAAAAAATTAGGAGCTAATGTTTTAGGTTTTAACTTTGTGGTAGGCTTAGAATTTTTAAATGGAAAAAATAAATTAATTAATCACTCAAATAATATAACATGTCTGGTACAGTATTAGAAAACAGCGCAATTACGTTTGCAAAAAACGAAAACCAAATTATGATTGCGGACATGATTCGCAAATTTGGTAAAGAACATATTTTGCCAAAAATGATGGAATGGGACGAGAGTCAGGAATTTCCAATAGAAGTGTTTAAAAAGCTTGGAGACTTAGGTTTAATGGGCGTTTTAGTACCTGCCGAATACGGCGGTTCAGGTTTTAGTTATACCGAATATGTAACTGCCATTACCGAATTAGGTTCTATTTGTGGATCAATTGCTCTATCAATGGCGGCGCACAATAGTTTGTGTACGGGCCATATTTTACAATTTGGTAACGAAGAACAAAAACAAAAATATTTACCAAAATTAGCCACTGCCGAATGGATTGGTGCTTGGGGTTTAACAGAAGCTAACACAGGCAGCGATGCTATGCGTATGCAGTGCGTTGCAAAAGAAGATGGCGATTATTGGGTAATTAACGGTACAAAAAATTGGATTACACACGGTATTACAGGTAACGTAGCGGTTGTTTTAGCACGCACTGGCGAATTATTAGATAGCAATGGCATTACAGCTTTTGTTGTAGAACGTACAACACCAGGTTTTAGAGGTGGCAAAAAAGAAAATAAATTAGGAATGCGTGCCAGCGAAACTGCTGAATTAATTTTTGAAAACTGTCGCATACATAAATCACAAGTATTAGGTAACGTGGGCGATGGCTTTAAACAAGCTATGAAAGTATTAGATGGCGGTCGTATTAGCATTGCTGCTTTAAGTTTAGGCATTGCAAAAGGCGCTTTAGATGCGAGTATAAAATATGCTAAGGAGCGCCAACAGTTTGGGCAACCCATAGCAAACTTTCAAGGTATTGCCTTTAAGTTAGCCGATATGGCAACCGAGCTTGAAGCGGCCGAATTATTAACCTTACAAGCTGCCGATTTAAAAAATAAACATTTACCTATGACTAAGGAAAGTGCCATTGCAAAATATTATGCTAGCGAAGTAGCTGTTAGAAATAGTACAGAGGCCGTTCAAATATTTGGTGGTTATGGTTACACTAAAGATTTTCCGGTTGAGAAATTTTACCGTGATAGCAAATTGTGTACCATTGGCGAAGGCACTAGCGAAATACAAAAATTAGTTATTGCTAGGGAATTATTAAAATAAAAAATAAAAACTGCTTTGTTTAAAGCGGTTTTTTTTATGGATACTTTTATAAAACGAATTATAATTTTTTATACCCTTTACTAATTATTTTTTTGCACAATATAAACTAAATGCGTTTCGTTAGTTTGGTTTGTTTTTTGATAAGTTTTTTTTATTAACGCTTTTATTTTAAAATTATTTTGTTTTAATACCTCTTTAAAAAAATTTTGTTGATGATAATAAACGTAACATTTATCACCAGTACTACCAACTTTAAAACCCGATTGATTGTAATTACCTTTAATGGTACTAAAATAAAATAGGCCATTGGTGTTTAATAAAAAAGCACAATTTTTTATCAATTTAGCGCAATCCGTTTTTGATAAATACGGCATACAAAAGCCACACATTATGGCATCAAACTTAGTAGTAATAGTATTAATTTTTCTGCAATCCATAGTTTTAAATTTAGCGGTAGGATTATTTGCTTTTGCTAATTTAACCATGTTTGGGGCTACATCTATACCCTTAATTTTAAAATTTGGTTTTTGTAATAATAGATGTTTTGTAATATTGCCCGGACCACAACCAATTTCAAAAATAGTGGGTTTGGGTGTAGTAATTAAATCACAGAAAAGAGTGTAAGTGTCGTTATACAAATCTACATCCATAAATTTATTTTCATAAATAGATGCAATTTTGTTCCAAGTTTTAAAGGTGGTTTTATAGTTATCCATTATATTTTTTAGTTGAGATAACTATTTTAAACAAATTTTAAGAAGCAACTTGTAATTTTATACTTGATTTTTTAATTCTTAAAAAAGCAACTAATTTTTTAGCATTTGCCATTTCTTGATGCCCCATTATACATATTTGAAAATAGTTAGCGTTTTTTAAATAAGCCCCACCATAGTTTACATAAAAATTATTTTTTTCGAGTTCAACACCTAAATCATAAGAATTAATTTCAGGTGGACAAATAATACTAATAATGCCGGGCATCATTTCGTTATAGTTTCCTAAAAATGTAAATCCAATTTTCTCAAGTTCGGTATAAATAAAGTTTGAAATTTGTTTAATATTAGTTCTATGTGCTTCGTTTGCTATGCCACTAAAGGCGTGAGTAAGGGCATAAAATAAATTTGTGCTAATGGTGTAAGGCACCAAATTAGTTTCGCAATGATGCGCTATATTCATGTATTTGGGTATACCGCGTGTTATTACCTCTAAAACATTTGGTGCAAAAAATACAATGGCAATTCCTGGGTAGGACGAAAGACCTTTACCACTTGTGCTTGAGGCTAAATAAACCTCATTTAAATTCACATCGGTATTTCCAATGGTGCTAATACAATCAACCGCCACTTTTACATTGTATTTTTTACAAATACTTTTAAGTAAGCTTAAGTTATTTAAAACACCCGACGATGTTTCGCAATTTACAAACCAAATCCAAGTATAATTATGAGTGGCTAGTTGGGTTTCAATAGCGTTGTAATCAAAACTTGTCCCCAACTCTTTTACATGTGTATCAAAATTTAATTCAATATGCGAAGCTTGTTCTTTTAATCGTTTGCCAAACTCACCATTAATTAATATAAGTCCTTTGCCTTGTAATTGTTTTAAATATTGAGCTACAACTTCGTTTGCTAACGATCCTGAGCCTACAAAAAAGGCAACGTTTTTAGCATTTACAAAATCACATAAATCGTGTTTAAATGTATTTACATCGCTATAAAACTTTGCCGAGCGATGTGAAAGAAAAGTACTACTGTAAACATCTTTTACCTGTTGATGAAGATTTACAGGCCCTGGCATAAAATTTATAATTTGGTTGTTCATAGTGTTACAGTTTATTTACTAAGTTCATGTTTTCTAATCCTTTTAAGTACAAATTATAGGTAATGTACATGGGTTGAAATTGTGCTGGCGCTGTGCCAACCAAATTACCAAAGGGTACAAAGCCAATTTTTGTATATAATTTTTGTTGGCTTACAATACCCGAAATTAAGCCTATATCGTATTTTTGTTGTTCAATAATATCTTTAAGTTTTGAAAATAATTTCATAAACACAAGCGAACCTCTGTACTCATTTTTTACGGCTAATAATCTAATTTCAAATGGTTTGGTAAACTTTGGTAACAATGCATCCATGTTTGATACTTTAGCATCAATAGAAAAAGGCCGATGTTCGTTTACCGACATCATACCTATTACCTCTTCATCTTGTAAAACAATAATGTATTTATTTTTATCGTGAAATTTATCAACTAATTGACCAGATGAATTGGTGGGATGATGCGGAATTTCGTCAACAAAGGTTTGGTAATTTAACCTAAACATTTGGCTGTATTCCCAATCTTCTGTGGCTATTTTTGCTATCATAGTAATATTATCTTTACGTTAAATAAAGATTAAAAAATCATTTACTAATATATTAATTATAAATAAAAATAACAAAACTTTTATTTAAAGTTTTTTTATACAAATAATGTTGATTGTTATTTGAAAATAGAATTTATACGATTTACTACCATAATAGCTAAATTTGGTAAGGGTTGCAAGCAGTATCGTTTTTTATAATTTAGTTAAAATTATTTTTTTAGATTTTTAAAATTAACCTAAACTTTACATATAAAAATAAATTATTTTTTACAATTCTCCTAAAGCGCCACCAATTGTGAAGTGAAATTGCCCTTTGCCATTACCAATACCTGGCTGACCCGGAACGTTA
>JAYTRS010000391.1:0-11348 GCA_043746065.1 Bacteroidota bacterium
AAAAACAATAGTTTTGTAGTAACTTTTTAACTTTAGCATGTTCTTAACTTAAAATTAAGTGCTTTTGTCGATAAAAAATGTGCTTTTACAGTAAAAAAACTATCTAATTAAAGTTACATGCCCCACATATTGTTTTGGTTTGCCTGTATTTTGTATTACGCTAATTTTATAAACATATACATCTTGAGGCACCGTATCGCCTCCTTTTTTGCTTTTACCGTCCCAACCTTTTTCAATATCGCTGGTACTGTATAAAATTTGTCCCCAACGGTCAAAAATATCCATATGGTACTTTTTAACGCCTACTGCTTTTGGTGTAAATACATCGTTACTTCCATCGCCATTTGGGGTAAAACTGTTTGGTACAAAAAATGTAACATCTTCAACTACGGTTAATTTTTTAATTATACTATCTACGCAACCATGATTACTTTTTACTTTTAAATACACAAAATAATTACCCACGTTTGGAAAATTATAAGTAGGATTTTGTTTTATAGACGTATCTATCCCATTGCTATAAAAATCCCAAAACCAATTTTGCACGGTGGCGGCTTTGGTTATATCTGTAAAACTTACCACAAAATCATTGTCGTTAGGGGCATCGGGGCTATATTCAAAATCGGCTTGTGGTATGGGGTAAACTTCTATAGAATTGCTAATAGCACTTTTACACCCTCTGGCATCAATTAAATTAATAGCTACTGTTTGCGTACCAGCAATATTAAAGCATTGTTTAACTTTTGCCGAATCGATATAGCTATTGCCGTTACTAAAATTCCAATCAACGGAGGTAATGTTGGTAGATGACTTTGTTAAATTAAACGTGGTACAAAATGGGGCACAGCCACCTGTTTTTTGTGGTGTAACAAATGCTGAGGGTAATGGTAATACAATAGGTGAAATTACCACCTTTGCTATACAGCCATTGGCATCGGCTCCTACAAGAGTGTAGCTTGTTTGTATATTTGGAGAAATAGTTGAAATTGAGTAGGTATCTTGTAAAGATAAAACGCCAAACATGGTTAGCCATTTATAATTTAATGCACCCGTACCACTAAAGTTAAAAGTACCGCCTCTACAAACCTCGGTAGTACCTGTAAAACCAACTGTAGGTGCTGGATAAACATCGCAATAAGCTGTAACTGCGCTTGCGGTACAACCTCCTGCAGCAGTTACAACAACACTATAAATGCCAGCGCTGTTAAAATTTACGCCATTTATGGTAGGGTTTTGTTGGGTGGATGTAAAGCCGTTTGGCCCCATCCATTGGTATGATAAGGCTTGGTTTACGTTTAATGTTAAATAATCGTTTAAACAGGCATTAGAGCCAAAGGCAATTGGTGTTGGTAAGGCAAATACTATTTGATTTAAGGTAGCGGTGTTTACACAACCATTTGCATCGGTGCCTGTTACAGTGTAATTACCATTTAAATTCATTTGAGCCGATGGAAATGTATTTACAGCTTGGTTTGATGAGTAATTAATAGGCCCAGCCCAAACATAGGTTACACCACCACCCGCAGTTAAAGTTACCAATTGGTTTTGGCACACATTACCGCTTGATGTGGCGGTAATATTAGGTAATGCATTTATAGTTACAGGAGTTGTAACCGTTGCTGTACAGCCATTGGTAGTACCCAATACGGTATAAGTGCCACTGTTGGCTAAGGCATTATTAGTTAATACTGGGTTTTGAGCGTTTGATGCAAAAGCATTGGGTCCTACCCACGAATAAGACGTTGATCCATTGGCCGAGAGCGTAAAGCTTTGTGCAAAACAATAATTACCACTACTTGTGGCTGTTACGACGGGATTAGCATTTACCAATACGGTACCATTTGCTGTAGCTGTACAGCCCGCTGTTGATACTAAAACAGTATAAACACCACTATTTGGTAATTGAGCATTGGGTATAGATGGTGCAACCAAGTTAGATGCAAAGCCCGAAGGCCCACTCCAGGCATAGGTACTTGTAGCACTGCCACCAGCTACACTTATGTTGGCTGTTGCATTGGCGCATACCGTAGTGCTTGTAACTATAGGTGTAGGTGTTGGCACCACTGTAATAGTTTTTGTAACAGCACAGGTATTTGTGGCAGGGTTTGTGCCTGTAGTAGTGGCTATACAGGTGTAAACCCCACTTGCTGCTACAGCAATGTTTGGTAAACTTGTATTACCAGTGGCAGCACTAAAGCCATTTGGCCCTTGCCATGAAACACTTGTAATGTTAGTGGTGGTAGTAACACCAAATGTAGCCGTTTGGGTAGAGCATAAGCTAACAGTAGCTGCAGCCGTAAACGTACATAAAATACCACAATTGGTAGTGCCTGCACCCGCTACATTAGAGTTATTTTGGTTAAACGTTATGGGTTGATTGGCGTTTGAAAAATTTGTAATTAACAATAAATAATTTTGCCCAGGTAACGCATTGGCAATTACTAAAGTTTCGGTAGCCGAACCAGAGTAACTACAACCATTATTACCACCCGTATTAGGTACTGTAGTACCAGCCGTTAAGTTACCGCAATTGCCAGTTAAACTTGGAAAAGGACCATAGGCAATAAAATCAATATCGTTAGCTGCGGACATTACAATAGAAATTGGACCAGCTGTTAAAATTTGTAACGAAAACCAAGCTGGGTTGGGTTGTGAGCCCAGGCAGCCATAATTAGGCCCTGCTTGCGCATTACCAGTATTTACACCCGCTGGGTAATTTACCGTGCTACCTGTACAAAAAGGCTGTGCATTAGCACAGGTGCCATTACCTTGGCTATATATTGAGTGAGAGAATAGGAAAGAAGATACAATTATTAAAAATAGGTGCTTCATCTTACAAATATATAGCTATATATTCTAAATTTAACAATCGTTTAATAAGTAATATACCCGTTTAAGTGTTTAAAACAAGGGCTTTACTCATTATTAAATTTTTTATAGTGTTTTGGGCGCTACAATTACTGAGTTGCTAAAACATTTAGTCTTTTTTATCTTTAAATCGCCAAATATATAGGCAGGCCAAGGTACAATAAGGTTGCCATTTTTTCGAAAGTTCTTGCATTTCTTTTAGTAGTTCTTTTTTTTCGGAAGTTAAAGTATATAATTTTTTAATGCCGTTTTGTATGCCTAAATCATCTACCGGAAAAACATCTTCGCGACCAAGGCTAAACATTAGTAGCATTTCAACTGTCCATTGCCCAACACCTTTAATTTTTACTAAATGTTCAATTAATTCTTTATTATTTTTTTGTTTTAAAATTTCGTAATCTAGCCCTTCGGTTAAACTGTATTGCGCAATGTTTTTAATGTAACCACATTTTTGGTAAGATAAGCCAACGGCACGCATTTTTTCATCACTTAACTTTAAAATTATTTTTGCTTCGGGATATCCATTTTTAAATAAGGCAATAAAACGATTGTAAATAGTTTGGGCTGCTTTAACTGACAATTGTTGGCTAACAATGGCTCTTATTAATGCGCCATATAAATCGGTATTTGGTTTGTTTAGGGATAAAGGGCCAACGTGTTCAATTACTTTTTTTAGTTTTTTATCTTTTTTTAAATGTAAAAGTTGGGTTTCTATTTTTGTCATTGTAATATCATTTTTTTTAAAAAAATTTAAATAATATTTTTTAATACATCTGTATTAAAATTTAAATCCAATTACCATAATATCATCAGTTTGTGGGCTAGTGCCACTCCAAATATTTAATGTATCTGAAATAAAATCAGATTGTTTTTCAAAAGGTAAATCGGCTGCTTGAAAAATAGTTTGTTTAAAGCGTGCTGCCGAAAACTTTTTTTGACGACCACCGCCAAATTGATCTTTAAAACCATCACTAAATAAATAAAATAATTTATTTGGTTCGTAGGGTATAAAGGTTGTTTTAAATTCGGCATTATCGTTTTCGCCAATTGAGTAACGGTGGGCTTTTAAATCAATAAGCGAATTATTTACAATGTAGTAAGCATCGTTTTTAGCACCTGAGTAATAGGCATTGTTGTTTACCAAGTTGAGTGTTATTACGCTGGCATCCATACCATCTCTAATATTATCGGCTTTTAAATTTAATTGATGATAAAATAAATGATTTAAGCGTGTTAAAATTTCACCTGGTAAATACACATTTTCTTCGTACACAATTTTATTAAGTAAAGAGGTGCCAACAATACTTAGCATAGCCCCTGGTACACCATGCCCTGTACAATCGCCAGCAAATATGATTAATAAATCTTTATGTTTACCTACCCAAAAAAAATCGCCACTTACTTTATCTTTTGGTTTGTAATAAATAAAACTGTTTGCAATGCTGGCTTTTAGGGTATCTTGCCCCACAAAAATAGCACGTTGTATGCGTTCTGCGTATGTAATGCTATCCATTAATTCTGCACGCTGTTGTTGTATTTCAGCGGTGCGTTGTTCAATAATTTCTTCTAATCTAATCCTCTTTAATCGTGCTGATTTTACCCTTAAATAAAAAATTAATACTATTATTAAAATAGCCAATATTATTATTAAATAATAAAACCATTTTGCTTTGTAAAAAGGTGGTATTACTTTTATGGTTAGGGTAAAAGGTTCGGCACACCATATTTGATCGGCATTAGCACCCATTACTTCTAATTGATAAGTGCCAGGTTGTAAATCGTTATAAATTACAAAGTTTGCACCAAGGGGTTTTTGCCATTCGGTTTCGTAAGGTAAAAACCTAAATTTAAAACTATTTTTTTCCGGAAAGTTAAAGTCTAAGATTGTAAAATCTATTTTAAACGAATTTTGATTTTCGGTTAACTCTATTTGCTGTCCATTGCTTAAATTTTTTAATGAGAAACCATTTCCCAAACCTTCAAATTTTGTAACATCTATTTTTGGCAAATTAAAATGCGAAACCTGAAAATCTGGATTAAAAATTACTAAGCCTGATTGGGTAGCAATATAAAAATAGCCATCTAAAAAATCGAGCTGGTGTAAGGTCTCAGAGGGTAATCCATCATCGGTTGTAATTTCGGTAATATCGTTAGTTGTATAATTCCATTTTATCAATCCATTATCAGTGGCCATCCACACGCAATTTTTATAAATAATACTACTTTTTATTTCGGGAAAATAATCGGTTTTATTTTTATAGACGATGGAATACTTATTAGTTTTTGGATAAAACTTTAATAAGCCTAAATATTTTGAGGAGAGCAATACAACACTATCGTTTAAAACCATAGCATTTGTAATTTCGCCAACATCGGGTAATTCAATTTTTTCGGGCTTATAGTTAGTGGGATTTAATTTTAACAAGCCATTGGTGTAAGAAAAATATATGGTATTGTTAAATATAAAATTACTATAGAAAATATTTTTTATACCTAAAGGTTGTGTTATAAAAGTTGAGGTCTCGGTGGCTTTATCAAACACAATTATTTCGGCAATACCGCCAAGTACCAAGTGTTTTTGGTTTAAGGGGTTGGTAAGCATATTGGCAATATAATGTTCTTGAAACTTAAAATAACTTTTAGAGGTAAAGCTATTACTACTTTTATTAAAGGTAAGTTTTTGAAATAAATTTTGACCACCAACATACACATTTCCGCTATCATCTTCAATAAATTGATTTACAAAACGCTCAGTGTTTTTAATTTGTGCATTGGGACCAAAATTTATAGTTTTTTTGTTTAATTGATTGTACACCGAAAAGCCTTCGCCATCGAGCCCAGCATAAATTAAATGATTATGTTTTTTACTGGCCAAAACCGAAATGGTAATATTATTTAAAAATGAGTTTTGCAGGTCTTGATAATTACGTTTTATAATTTGTAAATTTGGTTTTCGACTCGTTAATTTTTGTAAACCTACATCGCTACCTATCCACAAAATATCGTTTTCGTCTTTACACAACGCCCAACATTTATTACTCATTAATGATTTTGCGTTATCAGGATCGTTTTGATAAATTTTAAATTCTTTTTTATCAATATCAAATGCTGTTAAACCAAAACTCCAGTAGCACTGCCAAATAGTATTGTCTTTGGTATCGGTAAAGGTGATGTTTGAATAAAAATTATTAGGCGCTTTGTATTTTGTTTGTTTATAGTTGGTGGGGTTAATAGATATTAAACCATCATCAACACTTATCCAAATATTACCTAAATAATCTTCAGAAATGCCCGAAAAACCAGATAAACCACCCTCTAATGGGGTAATCTCCTCAATTTTTAATTTGGTAATATTACATTTAAAAACGCGCGAAGTGGGGGTGTTGTTTACTGTTTTTTTTACGCCTAACCACAAATTATTTAATCTGTCAAAGCACATACTTTGTATTGCCCAGCCTTCAAATAAATGTAATTTGCCATATTTTAATTCTTGTAAACTATTTTTTTGTTCGTTAAATAAATAAATGCCATCGCCTGTGCCAATTATTTTTTCGCCTTTAGTGTTAGTAGTAATGCAGGTTATATTATTTTTTCGTTTATAATTTTTTTGAGTAGTATCTATTTTTATGCGTGTAAATAAATTTGTACTGTAGTTATAAATATTTAAACCTTTGCGTGTACCAATTAAAATTTTATTTACATCTAATTGGTTAAAGCAAGTAATTACCGGGTTACTAAGGCTACTGGTGTCGTTTTGAAAGCTTCGGTATTTTTCAAATTCATAGCCATTGTATTTATTTAAACCTGCTAAAGTACCTACCCATAGGTAACCTTTTTGATCTTGAAATAAGGTGCTAACAAATGAATTACTTAGGTTACGAGAATCAATTTTATCAAAAACGGCGTTTTGCGAGTTTTGTGATTGTTGTTTTAAAAACAAAAACACATAAATAATAAATAACAATTTTTTATTTAAACGCATAGAAATTTTGAATCTCAAAGCTACTAAATATTTTAGATTAAGCTAAAGTAATTCGCTTAATACGCTACCAAATCGATAAACATCTGAAAAAGAGTTATAAAGTGGCACTGGCGCACAACGAATAACGTTTGGTTCGCGCCAATCGGGTATTACTCCGTTTGCAATTAGTTTGTTGTAAAGCTCTTTTCCGTATCCGTTTGCTACAATTGAAATTTGGCAGCCTCTGTTTTGAAGTGGGGTAATTATTTGTAAGCAATTATTTTTTTGTTTATTTATTTCGTCAATTACAAATTGTAAATAAGCGGTTAATTGTTTACTTTTTTTATTTAAATTTTTCATTCCTACTTCGTTAAAAATAGTTAGGCTAGCATGGCAAGCTGCCATACTAAGTATGGGTGCGTTGCTTAATTGCCAACGTTCGACACTTTCAATGGGTACAAATGTTTTATCCATCAAAAAGCGTGTTTTTTTATCGTGCCCCCACCAACCTGCAAACAAAGGTAAGTTAGTACTTTTGTGATGAGTTTCGTGAACAAAAGCGCCAGCAACGCTTCCGGGCCCACTGTTTAAATATTTATAACTGCACCAAGCGGCAAAATCCACCTTCCAATTGTGTAATTGTAATTCTAAATTCCCAGCAGCGTGTGCTAAATCAAATCCAACAATGGCACCTGCTTTATGCCCAGCCTCTGTTATAGCTTTCATATCAAATACTTGACCACTAAAATAATTTACGCCACCTATCATTATTAAAGCTAATTCATCTTTATGTTTTTCAATTGCTTCAAAAATATCGGCTTCATTAATACAGTATTCTCCTTTACGGGGTGCAATTTCTATAATTGCATCTTCAACATTAAAATTATGAAATTTAACTTGCGATTGAAGAGCGTATTGGTCGCTAGGAAAAGCTTTTGCTTCACATAAAATTTTATAACGTTGAGGTGTAGGGCGATAAAAACTCACCATTAGTAAATGTAAATTAACGGTAAGCTGGTTCATCATTACTGTTTCGCTGGGTAAGGCACCTACTATTTTTGCCATTTTATGGGTTAATAATTCGTGGTAGGATAGCCAAGGATTTTGTGCCAAGAAATGTCCTTCTACGCCATATTTTGCCCAATCGTTTAACTCTTGTTCAATATAATTTTTTGTAATTTTTGGTTGAAGTCCTAACGAATTGCCAGTAAAATAAACCATATCATTACCATTGTGTTGTGGTATATAAAATTGGTTTCGATATTTTTTTAGGTCATCAATATCATCTAACTGTTGGGCAAATGCGGCTGTGTTTTGAAATAAGGTTGTAGTGTTAGGCATATTAGTTTATAGAGATGCTAATGTAATATTTTTTTAAATAGTATTAAAGAATACTAAAGCAAATTATTTTTTAAAAAAATGCTCTAATTTGCGCGCCACCCAAATGTACTGTATTAGTATTAGGGCTTTTGCGGGCATTGTAATTAATACTTATTTGTATGTTGCTGCTTAAGTTACGTTGGTAATTTATTTCCCAAGTAAAGTTTTGTCCAATATTTAAAGCGTTTAGCATTTCATAAGCTAAGGGCGAGTTTTGTAAATCATTAAAAGATATATTTATATAATCGGCACGGGCTGTTAAACTTCCTTTTTCGGTTTGATTGTATTTTAACTCTAAAGCATAAGTATTTAAATTAGCTTTTTGAAAGCCACCTTCTATTTTATTTTGTTTTTGATTGTATTTATAAATGGCACTTATTCTAAAATAAGTATTGGGTTGAAACACTAATTTTTGCTCCGTTTCAAGCCCATAAATAAAAAAATTACGGTTGCTAAAAAATTGCGATTTATTTCCTTTTTCGATGATTGAATTATTACTATTGATGGCCCAAGCCTTTAAAAAATTTAGCCGCCATTTTATTTCGTGCGATTTTAAATTTCTACTCTCAATACCATTGGTTAATAATTGCCGCGACTGATTTTTAATATAGGTATAATCGGCGCCAAATACCGCACTTGTTTGATTAAAAAAAACACTGCCTCGCAAATTATTATTTTTGGATAATAGCAAACTATCTATGGCATTAAAAAAGGGATTGTAACTATTTGCATCGTTATTATTAGATGTTTTATTATCTTTTCTAAACACCGTTTGTAATACAAACCGATTTACAAATTTACCCAAATTGTTTTTTGGCTGTTTTAATAACGATGATGGGCGAATGGTGGTAGAAATACTTACTTGATTTTGTAATACTTTTACGTATTGATTGGTAGGCGTATAAATTCTAATAAACCGAGCTTGATCTGTAAACTGAGCAATTTCAAATTCGTTTAATTCTTTAATTGTATTGTTGTTATAATCTTTCCATGTGTATTGGCCTTGCCCAGGAGCAACTTCTAAATAATAAAACTCGCGTTTATTTTCAACGCCATAGCCGGTTTCGTAAAAAATACTAGCAGTAATTAATCCTTTAAAGTACCGTGGATTATACTCTACTCGGTTTAGTAACGTATTATCTGGTTTTAAAAAAGTGCCCACTACATTTTTTAATTCTAATTTACGATAGGTTACTAACACCGTTATAGGATTGTTTTTTATAGAGTAAATAGTGCTTTGTAAACCAATGTTTTGAGCATAGGTGCTATCTTTTAATTGGTTGCCATAATTTAATTTATCTCTTCGTTCTTTATAAAATAATTTAATGGCATTTTTACTACTATCGGCATTACTAATACTGCCCTCCCATTCCCAAAACTGGTAGGCACGTGGCAATAATACTTTATCGAAACTTTTTTTAAATAAATTATTTTCAAATTCATCACTATATGTAAGTTTTATTTTATTTATTTTTTGGGAGAGTATGGTTTTATGTCTGTAAAATTCGGTAAGCTGAAAGTTTAAATTATCTTGGGTGGTTAAATAACTGCCATTATAAGATGCTACTGATTTTTTTGTAACGTATTTTGCAAATACATTGTTGCGTACGCCTTGGTAATTATTACCTTCGTTAAACACATGCACATTGTAGGTGATGGCATTGCCGTTGGTTTTTACTAAGCCTACTTCAGCATTAGCAATGTGTTGGTCGTTAAGCAATATAGCGGTTAAGGGGCGATTCCAATCTCTGTCAAATTCAATACTTCTAAACCGTTCTATTTGATTAAATTGTTTTTGTACAAATTCATAATTTACATTGTAAATAAATTTAGTACTAACGGTTTGTAACTGTTTACTAACGGTATCTACCTTTGACTTTAAAATAAATTGATTTTTACTTACTACCTTTACACCACTGCCCTCATCGTTACCTTTATTTTCGGTACTAAATTTATTAATATCATTTTTTGTATAAACGCCCTCTACATTAATAAAATTATTTTGGGTAATAGAATAGTTTACACCACTTGTTAGCATTTGAGTTTGCTTGGGTGTTACCAAAGGTATAACGGGTTCATAACTGCCTTGGGGTATGCCTAAAATGGGAGCAATCCATTTATACACACGTCCGTTTGCTGTGGAGCTTATTTGATTGTAATTACCTTTATTGGCGCCTACATTACTAAATTTTAAACGGTATTTTGCGCTATCGGGGTTTTGGCTATATACATAAATAGAGGTGTAGGTTACGCTATTTACGGTACTATCTTTTTTCCAATAAAACACATCACTATTGTTAAAAGCAGCAATTTCTGCACCGCTATACACGGCTTTATCTAATGTATCGCCTACCGCAATTAATACATTTTTTTGTGCCTGTGTTAAGGTTTGTTGTAAGGGTCTGTTTTTATTATCTTGTTCGCTAAAAAAATTAAAATAGTAAGTTGCTTTTTTGCTTTGAACCTCTTCGCTAAACATAAATAAGGAACGAGCATAGTTACGTTCGGCGTATTGAAATTCGGCTACAATGCGTTTATCTTTTGTAATTAATTGGCGGGCAGTAAAGGTTAATTCGCCTGTATTATAATCAATTATATAATCGTTTTCTTGCCCACGTTGTAATAATTTTCCATCAATATAAATTTTTTCGGTACCACTTAAAATAATTATAAAAGGTTCGTTATTAGCGCCACGCAAGCGATAGGGGCCTTGATTGTTTTCGGTGCCAAAAAATACTTGGCGACTAAATTTGCCACGCGACACAGCTCCTGCAATTTGAGTTTTAAAAACAAGTGGTTTTTTACTGGTACTATCTTTATAAACGTTTTCTAAAAAAGCTCCTTGTGCGCGTTTGTAAAAATTCATAAAGTATCCGTTTGTAGGTTTGCTTAATTGATAATCGCCTACTACTAATTTTGTGGAGGTATTATTTAATTGAATAAATACTTTATCAAATTCTTGTAATTGTGCTGTTGTTCCATCGGCTTGAAAAGGAATGTTGTTGTCAGTAGCAGCCAATACCATGTCTATTTCGGGGGTTAGTTTACCACTTACTTGTAGGTTTAGATTAGAGTTTACAACAACATCTTGATTATTACCAAAACTTATACCTCTACTAATATTTCCATTTTTTGTTAA
>JAYTRS010000392.1:0-3682 GCA_043746065.1 Bacteroidota bacterium
AGCTTCAAATTTTTGTTTTGGATTACGACAGTTGTCGCACATTTCGTTACAGCCTTTTTCATCATATTCTTCACCAAAGTAATGTAAAATAAATTTACGTCGGCAACTGCTGGTTTCTGCAAAAGAAGCGGTTTCAGATAACATTTGCTTTCCAATTTCTTGTTCGGCAACGGGTTTATCTTTCATAAATTTTTCCAGCTTCATAATATCGTCGTAACTATAAAATGTTACGCAATTACCTTCAGCTCCATCGCGACCGGCTCTACCAGTTTCTTGGTAATAACCTTCTAACGATTTTGGAATATCGTGATGAATAACAAAACGCACATCGGGTTTATCAATCCCCATACCAAAGGCAATAGTGGCTACAATTACTTTAACGTCTTCCATTAAAAAGCCATCTTGTGTTTTGGCACGTTCTTTCGCATCTAAACCTGCATGGTAAGGCATAGCTTTAATACCATTAACTTGTAAAGCTTGTGCTATTTCCTCTACCTTTTTACGGCTTAAGCAATAAATAATACCGCTTTTTTTACCGTTTTGTTTTACGTATTTTATAATTTCTTTAATTACGTTTTGTTTGGCTCTAACTTCGTAAAATAAATTACCGCGGTTAAAGGATGACTTAAATAAACTAGCTGTCATCATCCCTAAGTTTTTTTGAATATCCTGCTGTACTTTAGGTGTAGCTGTGGCTGTTAAGGCAATAACGGGCACATTGCCTACGGCATCAATAATGGGACGTAAACGGCGGTATTCTGGCCTAAAATCATGTCCCCATTCAGATATACAATGTGCTTCATCAATTGCAAAAAACGAAATTTTAAATTCTTTAAAAAAAGCTATGTTTTCTTCTTTAGCTAATGTTTCGGGGGCTACGTATAATAATTTTGTTTTGCCCGATAGTACATCTTTTTTTACAATGGCGGTTTCGCTTTTGTTTAACGATGAATTTAAAAAATGAGCAATACCTGTTTCGTTACTAAAACCGCGTATGGCATCCACTTGGTTTTTCATTAAGGCTATAAGGGGCGATACAACAATGGCTGTACCGTTGCTCATTAAAGCGGGTAATTGATAGCATAAACTTTTGCCACCACCTGTAGGCATAATTACAAAGGTATCTTTGCCATTAAGCACATTCTTTATAATTTGTTCTTGACTGCCTTTAAATTTATCAAAGCCAAAAAAACTTTTAAGGGTGTCTAACAATTCGGTGGTTTCTACTTCGGCAATCATTTTATGGAAATATTTTGAGTTAATTAATAAATTAATGCTGTTGTATAAAGATATACAATAATTTTTTAATGAAACAAACTAAAACAGTTAAATGCCCTTGTTTTTAGATGATTGTAGTGTTTTATTAGACGAATGCTACCATAATAAGCAAACATTAAAATGTTAATATTAATTAGTGTTTATGTAAATTTTTAGATTATATTATGGTGAAAAATTACAAATTAGCATTCATATGCTTATAAAATTTTAGAAAAATAAATATGGATACAATAGATATTACATTACCAACATAAAAACTAAAACCAACTTGATTGGTAAAAATAAAAAATAATATTTTTGCGAAAAACGATATTAAATATAATTGCACACCCCATTGCTTAAAATACCAAATACCTACACAGGCAATAAAATAAAGCGATACTAAAATGCCATATACCGCAGGCATAAGCACACCTAATTTTTTTATTTGTGGCGAAAATACTTGCGGAAAACTGAGCACTACCGATAAATAACCAATAATACAAAGAATAGATATGATGCGTGGACGTAACAATAGTTAATAGGAATTAGAGTAAATAGTTATAAGTGCCAAATATAAAATAAAAAAGCTGTTTTATATTTTATAAAACAGCTTTTTTATTAAACTAAATAAATGTTAGTGCGATACTGTAAACTTACCGCTTGTTAATGTTTGGTAGTTATTGCTTTTTATAGTATAAATATAAATACCCGATACTAAAGTGCTTGTATTAAAACTAGCTTGGCCATTAGTAAATGTGTATGTATTAACTTTTTTACCTGTTAAATCAAATACATCAACAGAATTAGCAGAAGTGTTGGCCGTTTTTAACGTAATAACATTACTTGCAGGGTTTGGAAACACTACTAAATCAGTAATAGTTTCTGTATTTTCAGTTAAACCTACTGGGGTTAAATAATCTGAAGCAATAGTTGCATTTGATGCAGTACTTGCCGAACTGATAATTGGCGGTGCAACAACTGTAGAGTTAGATACTGTGTATATTGGTGCTTTACGACCTGGAATATAAAAATTATATACATCTTGGTTTAATACACCATTACTAATAAACGCACTTGGCACTGCAAAATTTATAGTTTGTGTTGATAAAACCCTTAATACATTTGTGTATGTTTTACCTGGCAGCATTAATGTACCAAAACCATCGGCTACAGCTGTAGCGCTACCAGTAAACGTACCATTATTGCTTAATGCAGTTAATGTACCGCCAATTACTGCTGTAGTTGTTGTACCAAAACTCATTGGGTATTTAGCATAATTAGCAGGAGTTGTGTATGTGATAGTTGCAGGGTTACCAGCAATAATAATGTTACCACCATAATACTTTAAATTATTGGCACTGCCTAAATAATAAGACGACTCGCCTGTGTTAGCATTTACTACAATATTTGCTGGATTGTATACAGCGTTTGACGAGGTTGAACCTGTAAAAGCACTAACTGTAGTTGATAATACTACTGACGAGAAATTCCATGTAACGCCTGTACCCGCTGCGCCTTGGCTGGTGTTGGTGCTGCTAATAGCGGTCATAGTGTATGTATCGCTATTTAATGGCGCATGGTTGGCTTGGGTTAATGTTTGAGCATTTACTGCTGCACTAATAATAATTGAACTTAAAAGTAAAATTTTTTTCATATTTTTTTTGTTTTTGGTTTTACCAAATGTATAAATTTTTTTTGAATAAATTAAATTAAAAACGAAATGATATAAATTAAAAAGTACGCTATTGCTAGCGTACTTTTTTGGGTAAGTAATGGGACTCGAACCCACGACCCTCGGTACCACAAACCGATGCTCTAACCAACTGAGCTATACCTACCATAATTTTGTACTCAAAAAAAACCTCATAATTACTAAAATTTGAGGTTTTTAAATTTCTAAATTCACCTTTTATTCAGCTATAACTTCAAAGCTTACAGTAGCACTAATTTCTTTATACAAACGTACTTTTGCACTGTATGTACCTAATTGCTTAATACTTTCTTCTGTAATTTCAATGTTTTTACGCTCAATTGCATAACCTGCTTTAATTAAAGCCTCTGCAATTTGAATAGTAGTAACCGAACCAAATATTTTACCGCTTTCGCCAGCTTTTGCACCTACTTTAATAGCAACTGTTGCTAATTTTTCAGCATTTGAAGTCGCTTCTTTGCGTAATTTATCTTCTTTAAAGGCTTTTTGCTTTAAAATTTCGGCATGCATTTTTTTAGCACTTGGTGTAGCTAATGTAGCCATAGCCTTAGGTATTAAAAAGTTACGACCATAACCGTTTTTTACAATTACTTGATCGTCTTTGTAACCTAATCCTTTTATATCTTGTTTTAAAATAACTTCCATGATTTCTTTTTATTGTCTTTGTTTATTTCATTAAATCGGCTACATAAGGCATTAACGATAAGTGGC
>JAYTRS010000393.1:0-3678 GCA_043746065.1 Bacteroidota bacterium
TTATTCGGTGGGGATTGCAATTATTCCGTATTAAAAGCTAACACCAATTTTAATTCTAAATAAATAAAATCAATACTCATTTTATTTATGGTTTATTATTTACCAATTACTTTAAATTCTGTTCTTCTATTTTTTGCTTTATTTTCGGGACTATCGTTTTTTACTTTTGGTTTAGTATCGGCATAACCTTTATAAGTTAAGCGACCTGCACCAATTTTACCATTGGTAATTAAATAATCTACCACCGCTTTGGCTCGGTTGGTTGATAATGTAAAGTTAGATTTTTTATCGCCATCGCTATCCGTATGTCCACCAAACTCAATTTTTAAACTGGGGTTTTTTGTAATAAAGGTAATTAGCTTATCCAGCTCTGCTTTACTTTCGGGTTTTAAATCCCATTTGGCTACATCAAAAAATACGTTTTTAAGTTCAATTACGCTGCCTGTATCTATTGGCTGTAAAGGGATATCTAAAATATATGGTTTGTTAAAATCGGTTTCTTTACCTTTTAAACTAAAGTTATCGCTGTAAAACGAAAAGCCTTCTTTATTTACATTTACCATGTAATTTTTATTAGCCGTAAGGGTTACAAAAAACTCGCCACTTTTTTGCGAAAACGATTGCGTAACTTGTTGTTGGGTTTCTAAATCAAACAGTTCAAAAGTAGCTTCTAAGGGTTCTTTAGTTTTTGCATTATAAATTTTACCTTTAGTAAAGGTAATTTTTTCAGGTCTAAGTTCTTCCGGTAATTCAAATTGGTATATATCTAAATCGCCAAAGCCACCCTCTCTACTACTTGCAAAATAGGCTAATTTACCTGCAGGATCAACCAACAAACTATTTTCATCTTGGGCTGTATTTATGGGATATCCTAAATTAACAGCTGGGCCCCAATCGCCATTTGCTTGGCGGCGGCTAACAAACAAATCGGTACCACCAAGGCCAGGATGCCCGTCGCTGGCAAAATACAAGGTCATATTATCGGGATGAATAAAAACAGATTCTTCGTTACCTTTTGAATTTACATTTGCATTTAGTTTTACTGCGGGGCTAAATTTTCCATCCTCGCCAATTACACTCATATAAATATCAATGTCTTTTGCCGACGCGCCTCTGCCTCTATACCCTTTAATAAAATATAACGTTTTACCATCGCTACTAAAACTGGGTTGAGTTTCCCAATTAACCGAGTTTATGGCGGCTCCAGCATTACGTGGTTTACCCCATTTACCATTTACTTTTTGCGAATAAAAAATATCACAACTTCCTGCCCCTTTTCTATCGGGGGCTCCGTAATCACCAAATTCATCGGCACAAGATGCAAAAAACATAATATTTCCATCGGCAGAAAGAGTGGGCGCACCCTCGTTACCATTACTATTAATATTAGATAGTGGGGTAGCTGTTTGCCAAACCGTATTTGTTCTAATGCTAATATAAAAATCTTCATTAAAGGCACCTTTCACCTCGGGGCGAGGTAATGCACGGGTAAACATAAATTGTTTGCCATCGGCTGTTATTGCAGGGAAATATTCTCCATCTTGGGTATTTATGCCTGAACCCACGTTAATAGGTTTAAAAGGTTTTGGGTTTTTAATAAGGGTAATTGCAAAGTCGCTATTTTTTATAAGTCGTTCGGCTTCCTCTTTTAAATTTGGATTTATTCGCTCAAATTTTATAAAGTTTTGAAACGCTAATTTTGCATTTTCGTAATCAGAAACAGTTATGTACGCTTTGCCTAAATAAAAATTATTATCCGTCATAAATTTTGGCGCCGATTCAATTGCTTTTTTGTAACAATTAATGGCTTCTTTTGGACGGTTTTTAAGCATTAAATAATCGGCATAAGCTGAGTTGGCTTCCGCAAAATTTGGATCTTCTTTTAGTGCTGCTTGTATTTTTTTTTCGGCATCGTCATCTTTTCTATTCCCAAAAAGTTGTTTACTATCTTCAAAATACTTTATTGCTTTTTTATTAGTGCTTGTGTAAGCACCCGGAGGCATTTGTTGCTGTGCAAAGGTAGTTTTTAGTACAAAAAACAGTAAAATAAATGGGAGTAGTTTATTTATCACAAGTGGGTTTTTATTAATAATACAATACTTACGCAAAGATACATAAATGATTAAAAAAAAGAGCGACAATTTTGTCGCTCTTTTTTTATTAAACTTTTTTAAAAATGCCACAAATCGTGTTCCCATTTAAAAATATCCATTTTAATGCGATCACTTTCTAATAAGGCTTCTATTCCTTTTGAGTAATTTTCAATTTGTCTATCAAACACGTTTGTTTCTTTATAAACAGTACTAGCAAATTGTCGTTTCCAAAATATATCTTCAAAGGTGCGGCGTTCGCTATCATTTTTAGTGTTATACACTTCGTGCTTTGCAAAATAAGGACGGCAAGCAGGGAAGTACACCCAAAATTGATTAACGGGGCCTAAATCTTCTTTACCTTTTAAGGTAGCATTAACTCCTAAACCAATGATACGTACTTCTAAAACTGACTTTTGTTTATCAAAAAACCAATCTTCTTTTACATCAATGGTAGCAAAGTTTTGGTACATCCAAGTTGAATCTATCGCTCCAGCAACTTTTAAAAAGAAGGAGTTACCATCTTTATCAAATTGTTCCTGCTCTGCAGAATCGGCTTTAATAACCATTTTATCTCTAATTACCGATTTTTCAAATGGTACTTGAAATTCTTCGTCGCTAAATGCTATAATTTGACCCGATAAAATATATTTTGTCATTAATTGTAAAAATGAAATACGGCTTACAACAATATCAGTAGGGTAATATAAAGTTTGATTTGTTTTTTCGCGCATATCTATTCTACGCCATGTTCTTTTTTCCCAAGCTACATCCGCTTCACGCAAATGCGTATAAGGTATAAAGCGACGGTTAGTGGCATTTTCTTTATCATAAATGCCATCTTTATAATCGCCCGGTTGAAAAACACCTACTTGCGCTTTAATATTGTTAGATATTAAAACTACAATTAAAGCTAAAATAATATGTGATATACGTTTCATATTTTTATTGTTTTAAATTATAACAACAATTTTAAGTTTGGTTACAAATTATCGTGCAACTTTTATACCTACCGTTGTTGAATTTACTTTTCCATCTGGACCTTTAACTTTAGCATCAACATATACTTTTGAACCTACATCGGCACCTTTAAATATAGTTAAAGCCTCGCCAGCTAAACTGCTACCATTACCTGGAGCAATAATTACTTTACCTTTTACTTTACCAATTACCTCGTAAGAAATTACAACATAATTTGCAGCAAAATCAAAGCCATTAGCACCAGCACCTAAACCACCAACAATACTCATTTCGCCTTTTTTCATTTCTGAAGGGGCAAATTTACCACCAATTTTAAGTTCGGGTTTTGGTAAAGGCTTTACACGAAATTTTATAGGAGGACCTTGCGATTTAGTGCCATCTTTAGTTTTAGCACTAACACTTACCATACACTCGCCAGTACCTGAAAAGTTAAACTCGTATTTACCAGCACCTTTAGGGCTAACACGCACACCTGCACCACTTGCTGATACCGAAATATCAGATGGAGAAATACCTGCAGCACTTGCCGAAACTGGATTTGGAACACCTGCATAAAATACATTCATTTGATCGGCACTAACCGTTGCTGCTGCTTTTGCTACTTTGT
>JAYTRS010000394.1:0-3663 GCA_043746065.1 Bacteroidota bacterium
CGTTCTGGTAACGGGTGAGACTCATCAAATGCGCTAAATGTTACTGAAACTAAATTAGCGAATAATTGTTTTGTATTTCTTTGTTGTGAAGAAAAAATTCCAAATTTTGTAGATAATGAATTGTCAATTAATGAGTTAATCATATTGTTAATTAAATGTGTTTTACCAACACCATTTCTTCCAATTAACACATGAATATTTGTTGGCGGATTTGACTCAGGCTCTACGTGAAAAGAAAGTTCAATAGGAGGTAAAGAACTATTCTTGTTTTTTGGAGCCACATATTTAAAATCATATTTAAATAAACGAGAACCACCATTTGCAATTCTATTAAACTGCCCTTGAACGGTTGTAGGATTCACTCCTCTTAGTAAAGAAACTTTTGTTACTTTTTCTTTTAGAGCTTTCCCAAACAATGTTAGATTTTTAGCCAAGTCATTTAAACTTGAAAGGATTTCGTCTCGAATAGTATCTCCAAGTTTATTTAAGTCATCATAATAACTATCATCTTGTCCCAAAGAAAAAAAATCATCACCAATTTCAGTAAATGAGCGAGGAAGTTCTGGTCTCCTTTGACTCATATTAACCTGACCAATCTTTACGGCTCCTATATGATGTTGCTCACCATTTTCATCAATGACTATTAGCCAATATTTCGTTTCAAACTCAAACCAATCATCCCAATCATCAGTCAGTAGATACGCTTGATTTTTTATGGAATTTGATATCCCAGAGACTCTTGAAATAACTTTAAATAACATATACTTAGATTATTTATTGCAGTGTAAAATAATTTATCTAAATAAAGATATAAAAAATCAATAATTATTTATAATCGCTATATATTTTATTAAATTTTCCTATGTGTAAATAAAAATCAGATAACTATTTATTATTAATTACTAACTCCTTAATTTTTATGTAAATTATTAATTATGGAGGACAAAGCATTTAATCTTTATAAAGAAATTATTGACCAGAAATATGTGAGCAAGTTTGAAAATGACTCTTGTCGTTGGAGCCCTTTAGCTTATAAAACAAAAAAAGCATTTCCAAATAAGAATATATGCTCAATATATTTATTGAATATAAAAAAAGACTACTTTTTTAAAAAAGATTATCCTGATGAATTAAAATATATTATAAAAAATACAGAGCCAAATAAAAGTTATATTATAAACTTGGATTATAAGGATACACCATTTAAAAATTTAATTGGCAAATACACACATATTGTTGTGTATTAACTGTTTTTCTATTCTTTAATAATCTTTAAAGTATTTAAATTGCAATTATTATTTAATACTACAAAATAAATCCCGGTTTTGTAATTTGTAATATCTAAAATGGTTTTATTACCAATTGCAGTTTGCTTTAGTATTAAATTTCCTAACACATCATAAATACTTATTTGGGTATTAGTGTTTGTTTCAAGCGTAAATATGCCTGTGTTTGGGTTAGGGTATAGCTTCAAATCATTATTAGCCAAATTAGGTTCATTTAATCCATTTGCGGTGCCATCAATAAATCGGGTTATAAAACCATCGTAAGAGCCACCACCATACGTTGTTTGATAGGCACCTGTAGTGCATAAGGGGCCAACGCCTCCCCCACTTGTAACGCCACAAAAATAAACTGCACCATTTGTATAGGTTGTAGCACCGTATGCTACATCAATAAAAGCCGTACCTAAATAACTTGCCCAATTTATTATACCGTTATTATTAAATTTTGCCATGAACGCATCATTTAAACTACCACTGTAACTGCTCTGGTACGCCCCTACTGTAACCGCCAGAGACTGTGATTTTGTAGTGCCAGTTAAATAAATTTCGTTAGCTGAATTTAAAGCTAAAGCATTAGCCCAATCGTACGTTTCTCCGCCAAAATAAGTACTCCAAACTAAAGCACCTGCACTTGTAAATTTATTTAAAAAACAATCGTAAGGGCCATTCCTAGTTGTTTGGTATGCTCCTGTTGTAGCAATTCCTGAAGTGGAATTTGTTTTCCCACAAGTATAAATATTTCCAAAACCATCAAGTACAATATCATAACCTTCATCAGTACCTTCGCCGCCAAAATAGGTACTCCATTGCCTCGCCCCACTAAAATTAAATTTGGCTATAAAAACATTTGAACTGCCAGCTATTGACGTTTGATAAGCGCCACCAGTAGCAATACCGATCGAAGAGCTGGTTGTACCACAAATATATATATTACTTGCATCAGTGGTAATTCCTAATCCAGTATCGCCTCCGTTTCCTCCAAAATAAGTACCCCATTGCTTTACGCCTAAATTATTGAACTTTATTAAAAACACATCGCCGTTTGCACTGGGGCTTAATTGAAATGATCCAATTGTTGATATTCCTGTAGTAGATGTAGTAGTGCCGATTAAATAAACATTACCGCTTTGGTCTGTTGCCAAGGAATTGCTCTTGTCATCAGATTCGCCGCCAATATAAGTACCCCATAACCGTACACCCATACTGTCAAATTTAACCAGAAAGGCATCATTAAGAGAACCGCCATAGGTCGTTTGGTTAGCAGAAGGGCTTGCAATATTTACAGTAGAGGCAGTATTTCCACAAACATACACTTCTCCTAAATTATTTATTCCTAATCCATAACCATAATCCCAATCATTTCCACCATAATATGTTGTCCATTTACGTTGCCCTAAACTATTAAATTTTGCAAGATACATATCTGCTCCGCCGCCGCCATAAATAGTTTGATAAGCCCCCGCGGTCGAAATATTTGAAATAGATGCAGTACTTCCAGTAATATAAAAATTACCAGCATTGTCAACTTTAATTTCTTGAGATATATCTTGTCCTACCCCTCCATAAAGAGTTCCTAAATCTAAAGTAGGTGTTGGGTCAATAATTATAGTTTTATTTTTTTCTTTTGGCGCTTTACCCTCAAATCCAATTGTAATAAAATTACTATTTTTTTCGAGTAATTTGTAATTAAAATTTAAGATTTTTTTAGTTTCTAAAACATAGCTAAGGGGTATAGTTTCCGTTAAAATTCCATTTGTTAAATTAAAACTTAAAGTGGTATTATTTAAAATATTATATTCATCAGCTCCTAAATATTTAAGTTTAATGTCATTTATATTTGCGTTGGGATGTAAAATAAAGTTGTATTCAAAAGCCTTTTCATTATTAGGGTTAGATATAAACTCGACATCAATATTATTATAAATATTTAAGTAAGTTATTTTACTATAGCCATAAACTTCATTAATACCATTTGGTCTAATAACTACATTTTGATAATTTTCAAAATCAGTTGATTTGCCATCTAACAAAATTTTAATATTTTGATTTGAGTTCACGAAATCAACATCTATTCTATTAATAATATAATCTATATCCTCAAACAAACTATCTTTTTTTATTAGCTTTATGCGATTATTCTCTTTTTTTTGAGTGGTGTATACATTGTAACTAAAACCATTATTTTTAATAGCAATGTTATTATTTTTAACAGGTAAAATAAATTTTACTGTTGTGTTTGTATTTCCAAATTGGTCAATTACTTGGCCTTTATTTTCAATAAACTTAACCGAACTAGTAGTAATAATTTTGTTTTGTTGTGGATTACTAAATGTAATAAGGGAAGAAATAGAAATTATTAAAGTTAAAATATGTTTCA
>JAYTRS010000395.1:0-3632 GCA_043746065.1 Bacteroidota bacterium
ATCGCTGCAAAAACAATTTTTACTATCTTTTAAACGTGTATAAAAAGTAGGTATTGGCCCTATTGCTAAACGTGGGCCACAAATATTAGCAAGGCGTAATGAAATAACGTTTAAACCAGAATTTAAAAGAAATTGTTCGCCTGCTGTTTTTGAAATGCCATAACTTGTAAATGGTTTTGATGGTGCAGTAACTGGAATAGGTACTGTTTCGGGTCGGCCATAATTTAGTGCCGTTTGAAAATTAATAATTTTTTTTACACTATTTTCCAAACAGGCTTTTGCAACATTAATAGAGCCTATAATATTTGTTTCAGCATCTTCTTTCCAGTTAGAGGGATCTTTGTAAGCCGCCGCACTGTTAATAACCAGTTCAGGTTTAAATTCTTTAATGAGTTTGTTTACTAATTGTAAATCTACAACTGAGCCTTCAACAACAGTTAAGCCTTTAACGTTTGGTAAATTTTGTTTTTTGCCTGTAGCAAAATTATCAAGCACTAAAATTTCGTGACCCAATGGCAAATACTTATCGATAATTGATGTGCCTAAACATCCGGCACCACCTGTAATAAAAATTTTCATATAAATTATTTTAATTAATATTTTTTAAATGAGTATATGTTTTAGAAAGAGTATTTTTTTTATACCAGGCAACGGTTTGTTTTACACCCTCTTCTAATTCTGTTTCTGCCAGCCAATTAAAATCAGCGTTAGTTTTACTGGGGTCTAGTAATATTGTTGAGACCTCATCTATACCCATTTTTTTTTCAATGTATTTTTTTATATTGCTAATATTTATATGTTTAACCGAAATATCAAATAACTGTTTTATAGAATAATCTTTTCCAGTAGAAACATTATAATATTCGCCTGTGTTATCCACCGAAATTGTTTTTGTGATTAAATTTACAACATCATTAATATAAATAAAATCGCGTTTAGTATTTACAATTGTGCATTGCAAATTATTTGTAAGATTATAAAAAAATGTTGGTAATGGCCCGCTTAAATTACGTGGACCATATACATTTGCTAAACGAAGGGATATAAATTTTTGCCCACTTAATTCTAAATATTGCTCGGCCGTAGTTTTAGAAATAGCGTATGAACTACCTCCTTTAAATCCTCCGCTAAATAATGGATGGCCAAGTGTAATTGGAGTATGTAAAGGCGCCAAGCCATAACAAAGCGAGGTTTGTAAATAAATAATTTTTTTAACTTGCGTTAATTTGCAACATTTTATAACATTTACAGTACCACAAATATTATTTGTAATATCATCCATCCAGTTATCGGGGTCTTTGTATGAAGCCGCAGCGTGTATAACAATATCGGGTAAAGATTCGGTAAATATTTTTCTCATCTTATCTTCATCCGAAACGGAACACTCAGTTATATTTAAATTAGGATGAACTTGATTGTTTTGAGGCTTTCCTGTTAAGTAATTATCTATTAAAATTACATAATGGCCCAGCTCTAATAGTTTATCGGAAACCGATGAACCAATAAAACCAGCACCACCTGTAATAAGTACTTTCATTTTTTAGTTTGCTTTTTCTATTTTTAAATGTGTGTACTCGCCTAATGTGCCATGTACTTTAAAATAGTCTATTGCTGCTTTTACGGTTTGCTTTAATGGTGTAAATTCTATTTTTCCAAAATCTTCAAATGTGCGGCTTGGATCTAATAAAATAGATGGGGCATCGTCAGGGCCTATTAATTTCATTTCTGCTTCGGGGTATGGTGCTATTCCCATTGCTTCAACTACGGCATCGTATAATTCTTTAATAGCAACATCTGTACCTGATGAAAAATGATAAGCACCTTTACCAACACCATCACAGGCTTTTACTACATTTTTAGCTAAGTCCATTACATATACAAAATCTCGACGTGCATTAGTTACAAAACATTTTTTACCATCTTTTAAGCGTTGAAAAAATATAGGTAACGGCCCACTTACATTACGTGGCCCAACAACATTAGCTAAACGAAAGGTGACAAAATCTAAACCCGAAATTTCTAAAAAATCTTCGTTAGCAGTTTTGGTAATTGCATAACTGCTATTAGCCGGAAATTTAGGATGATCTAATCGAATAGGTTGTTGCAAGGGTTTAACACCATAGCATAAAGCCGTTTGAAAATAAATAAAACGTTTTACACCAAACTCTTTTGCAGCATGAATAAGGTTACTGCCGCCCACACAATTGGTTAAAGCATCGTTATACCAATCTTCAGGGTCTTTGTAAGAAGCTGCAGTGTGCACAATGGCATCTGGTTTAAATTCACTTACTAATTTATCAATTAGTGCTTTATCAGCAATAGTATCTATTACCACTTTTAGGTTTGGATGCTCTGCTAAGTGCTCTCTACGACCAGTAGCTAAGTTATCAATGGCTAAAACTTCGTCGCCTCTTTGTAAAAATAATTCGGCTACATGTGAGCCTACTTGTCCGCATCCTCCTGAAATTAATACTTTCATATTTTTTTGTTTCTTTTAATTGTTAAGTAATTGTTTAAATTTATAGTGATTATCGTAAAATTGTTTGTACCAAATTTCTAAAGATAGTAAACCCCATACCTTCCTACCAAATTTACTTTCAGAATTTAAGCCGTTTAATATTTCGTTGTTATTAAAGTAACCTCTTGTTTTTGCATTTTGGCTATTAAATATATCGCCAATAAATTCTTTTAATTCGTTACCCATCCAATCATTTAAAGGCACTGGAAAACCCATTTTATTTTTTCGTTCTAAAATTTCGGTTGGTAATTCGTTACGCATGGTATTGGTTAAAATCATTTTTAATGTACCATCTTTAAATTTTATATCGGCGGGCATTGTAGCGGCAAACTCTACTATAGGATGATCTAAAAATGGTACACGCGACTCGATGCCATGCGCCATACTCATTCGGTCTTCAACCTGAAGTAGAGCAGGGAGTAGGGTTTTAAAATCAAAATGGGTCATTTTATCAAAGTAAGATTCTTTACCCACATTTGCACCATTAAATATTTTTGAGAATGAATCGAAAGGAGTATAGCCACCCAATTCGTTCCATTTTATTTCGCTTTTTAAATCGGGGGCACGATTAATTAATCGGAAGTAGCGCTCATCAATAGGATTAAAAAGCCCGTCTTTAAAAAATTCTTTTAATAAGGGTTTATAATTTTGTAGAGATACTAAATTTGGAATAATAGATTCATACGTCACCACAAAGTTTCCATTATGTAATGTATTATCAATGGCGCCTTTTATACATTGTTCAAAGTAGGCAATTAAGTAGCGCGTATAACCTCCAAAAATTTCATCGCCACCTTGCCCACCTAGCACTACTTTGCGATGTTGAGAGGCTAATTTTGAAACATGGTATTGCGGAAAAGAACCTGGGCCAGCAACAGGATAATCTAAATGATAAATTACATCTTCAATACTATTAATAAAATCGTTACTAGTAATATCTATCTCGTGCAAACCAATGTTTGCCTTTTGAGCTAACTTACGAGCGTAAGCGCTTTCATCATATAATTCGCTGTAAGTAAATTTACCGGTAAAGCCTAAAAATGGATCTTTGTTGTGGCTTGTTTTAGAGGCAACAGAAGCAATAATAGACGAATCGATGCCACCGCTTACATAA
>JAYTRS010000396.1:0-3612 GCA_043746065.1 Bacteroidota bacterium
GGTATATGCTTGAGATAATACGGTATTACCATTTACATCAACAAATACTTTATCTATAGTACCTTGATAAATATTTTTGTTATAATAATTAAACATAATGTAATCGCTGTTTCCACCAATTACCAGAGTATTTTTAGCATTAAACTTATGTGTAATGTTTAATACAGCACTGTATTTTGAATTTTGAAATTTTGCAAAACTTGAACGGAACGTTGGCTGTAAGGTATTTCCAAATGCAATAGAATCTGTATAATAATCTTGTGTTTGAGCAGTGGCACCCAATGTAAATTTAATAAATGTGTTTATTGAAATATTTTGCTGGTAGCTAGCGCCTAAAGTTCCCATTTTAAAACGAGGATACGCATCTTGCCTTACATCACCATAAAAATTTGCTTGGGTTGTATCTACATCTTTACCCAACAAATTTATAGAGCTATTACCGCCTAAACCAAACAAAGTAAATTTTCCGTTATTCTTTTTGGTAGGAATACTAATTTTTAAATTCAAATCTTGATACAATGGTGTAGCATTGCCTGTACCAAAGCTAATGCCCATAGCTTGAAACAAGCTTAAAGTAGAATAGCGGTAATTAATAATATACGATGCTTTAGTTTTTTTACTAAAAGGGCCTTCGGCTCCAACTTCAATACCATTAAAGCCCATTTGTGTTAAAAATTCGTGTTTTTGATTATTACCATCACGTAATTTTAAGTCAAATACACCAGCTGTAGCATTGCCATACTGCGCCGGAAAAGCAGAGGTTAAAAAATCAGATTTGTCTAAATTATTATTATTTAGCATACTAACTGGGCCACCAGTACTATTAAATGCACCAAAGTGATTAGGATTATAAACATTTAATCCTTCTAATTGCCACAACATACCGCCTGGCGAATTACCACGCACTACAATATCATTTCGGCTATCGTTACCAGCAATTACACCCGCAAAGTTAGCGGCCATACGAGATGGATCGCCTAAAGCCCCTGCATATTTTTTTGTATCGTCAATATTAAATGAACGAGCGCTTACTGTAGTCATATCATTATTGGTAACTGTTTTATCTTTGCTTCTATCATATACAACTTCTACTTCTCCCATATTTGTTACTTTTTCAACTAACGATAAATTTAAAATAACTTCTTTACCTGCCGTTACTACTATATTTGGTAGTGTTTGGCTTTCGTAACCTACATACGAAATTTTTAAGGTATGTCTACCAATGGGTACATTATTTAATTTAAATTCTCCATCAATATCGCTAACAGCGCCTATCGTTGTACTATCTTTTACTAGCAATATGTTTACGCCTGGGAGTGTAGTTTTTGAGGCGTCGTCAATTATTTTACCTCTAATACTTTGTGTGGCTGTTTGTGCAGTAATACTTAGCCCAATTAAATTTAGTGCAGCAATAAATAATACACTTTTAATTTTAAATTTTTGCAAAAAATGTTTTTTCATGTTTTATGTTTTAATAGATTGATTTCAATTAATTCTTCGTCAAAATTAATGCATCACTAAAACATAAGTCAGTAAAAACCTATGAGTTGTTTTTTTTGTTAGATGAGTTGTAAATGAAATTATTTTTTAAATTAAGATTTAAAAAAAGGTTTGCCTTTCAGTGCTTGAATAAGTGTAAATATAGCTAATATAGTATATATTACTCCTAAGCCAATTGTGAACTTGGTATTTTTTAAAACATAAAAAGATAGTAATGGTAAAACCTGCAAAGCGTGCATGCCAATAAAATGTGCAACGCGTAAATCACCATATTTTTTACTCCAATTTAAAATGCTAATGCCGTGATTACCATCTGCAGCACCAACAGTATGAGCCATTCGTCTACCCATTAAAGCACCTTCAAACGCAAAAATTACAAATAAAAATATACCAAGTCTAATACTCCATACATAATAATTAGGTAAATTAATAAAGGTAGATGTACAAAATAAAACACCTACATAAGCGGTGTATAAGGTTACAATTGTTGCCGCTATCCCCATTAATGAATATAAAGTAGCATAAAGTTTACTACTAATATTAAAATGCGACAATTGTCCTCTGCCAGCTTGAAAAGCGATGTAGGCAATTTCGAAACCTAATAAAAATATAACAGCCCAATTAAACAAATTTACATTAAAGGAAGGAGGTAAATAATAACAAAACCAAGCCATTGCCCAAGCATAAAATACGGTTGATAGAGCAAATTTAAGAGGTTTATACCAAGCGTTAACACCCATTATTTCAACGTTTGTAAATTTTGTAAGTACAAAAAATATAAGTGTTGCCATTAAGCAAACTAAACCAAATAATAACAATGACTCGTTTCTTATTTTTAAATTTTCAATAAAATAAATCATAATTATAATTTAATAAATATTAAAATTATACGAATAGTTATTTTAAAACAAATAATAATAAATGAATTGTTTTTTTTAGTACATGAGTTGTAAAATTATAAAAGCAAAAAATGGTATGCCACTATTTTACGCTAATGTATTTTAAATTTTTATAAAAAAAATTGGAGGTTATTTAAATAACCTCCAATTCAATCTTATTGTGTATATAATATTACTTAGCCTTAGCTTTTACGTATTGAAACGGTTCGTATTTACTACGACCCAAAGCGGCATCTCCCCTATAACGTGGGCCACGCACTTTTGATGATTTTGTAAAACGTAATTTTTTAACATTACCACCTTTAGCTTCTACGGCTTCTTTTATACGTTCTTGTAATTTTTTAGCGCGACTACTCGCTAGTTGTTTGTTGTTTTTATATGCACGTGTTGGCACAAACGATGCGCTAGATTTTATGGCAATACGAACTGTTTTTCGTTTGCTAATTTCTACAACTTTATCAATAAAGGCTGTCCAAATATCGGCATCATCGTTTACGTTTTTATTGTATTTAAAATAAAATTCGTATTCAGAGGCTGATAAATTTCCTACTACTTGGCTTGTTTTCTCGGCACCAACATATACTGTTTTCGCAAAACGTTTACTGCCTTTTATGCCTATAGTACTAACACTTTCGTTTTCAGAAACATTACCATCATTAGTGGCATTTAGTGTATATTTTGTATCCGCGCTTAATTCAATGTTTTTAGCAATACCTTTTTCGTTGGTTGTTGTTTCGTATTTATTACCATCGGCATCGGTTAAAACAATGTTAGCATTAGGCACCACTTTGCGTGTTTTACTGTTTTTTACAATAACATCTAACACTAAATCTTTTGAAGTTTTTTGTGTTTTACCATCAATATAAATTATTTGATTAATAACCTTACCCGATTTTACACCCACCGTACTTATATCTCCCACTGGCGATTTTTTACCATTATCATCAGCATAAATAGAATATTTTTTATCAGCTTTTAAAGAAATGCCATCAAAGTGGCCATCTTTATTTGATGTAAATGATTGTGATGTACCGCCTTGTTCTTCAACAGTAATTTTTGCATCGGCTACTGCTTTTTTATTTTTATTATTATTAAATACAATAGCATTTAATATAATAGCATTTTGTTTGGCTCTAATTTTGCCTAATAATTTAACAGGTTCCAAATTAACTTCGCGTTTAATTTCAGAGAAACTTAATTCGTTAGTTACAAA
>JAYTRS010000397.1:0-3611 GCA_043746065.1 Bacteroidota bacterium
GCCGAAATAAAATTTAAAAACCTTACTAACTTAGATTATCATTACGAATTTTATTTAAATTTTCATGATGATGCCGGCTTACAAAAAGCATCTATACAACAAACGGGCTTTGTAGGCGATACTAAAAAAGATTATACTTACACCATTGAACGGGCTTGGGGTAGCCAAGAAGGGGGCATTTGGACAGATGATAAATACATGTTTGAAGTTGTATTTAATGATGTACTAATTGCAGCCACTACTTTTAATTGTGCCGATGTTGAAGAAGAAGGAGAAACTCCAATTTTAAAAACGTTAGAACAAGCATTAACAACAAACAATTCGGGTACTGCACAAAATCCAAAAACCGAAGATGCCGATTCGCAAAAATCGTTAGAAGATTTATTGGCAGAATTAGATGCACTTATTGGTTTAGAAGATGTGAAAAAATCTATTCGCGAAAATATTACTTACCTAAATTTTAATAAATTACGCAAAGAAAAGGGCTTCCAAGATTCCTCTAAAATAGCTTTACATAGCATATTTACTGGCAACCCTGGCACAGGTAAAACTACTGTAGTAAAAATGCTAGGTAAAATCTACAACAAAATGGGCTTATTAAGCAAAGGGCATGTTGTTGAAGTAGACCGTGCGGCCCTTGTTGGCGAATACATTGGGCAAACTGCACCCAAAACAAAAAAAATGATAGATAGTGCCCGAGGCGGTATTTTATTTATTGACGAAGCCTACTCCTTAGCCCGAACCGATGATGATAGCAAAGATTTTGGAAAAGAAGCCATTGAAATACTTTTAAAAGAAATGAGCGATGGCATTGGAGATATTGCTATTATTGGTGCTGGTTACCCAAAACAAATAAAAAGTTTTATTGAAAGTAACCCAGGCTTAAAATCTCGCTTCTCGCAATATTTTCATTTTGAAGATTACTTGCCCGAAGAGTTATATCAAATTGCTATTTATACAGCAAGAAATAAAGAAATTTCTTTTTCATTAGAAGCCGATAATTATTTAAAAGAACAATTAACAGAGGCCTATCGCAAACGCGATGAAAACTTTGGAAACGCTCGTTTTGTAAATGCAGTAGTTGATGAAGCTAAACAAGATATGGGTTTACGCTTAATGAAAGCCACTAATTTAGAAGAATTAACAAATGACGATTTAAGCACAATTACCTTAGACGATTTACAGGCTGTGTTTGCTACCGAACATAAAAAGAAATTAAAATTAACTATTAACGATAAGCAATTAAATGATGCCATGGCAGAGTTAAATGAGTTGGTAGGTATGGATAAAATAAAACAAGACATACATGAACTGGTAAAACTAATTCGCTTTTATAACGAAACTGGTAAAGATGTTGTTAATAAATTTTCGCTACACTCCGTATTTAGTGGCAACCCAGGCACAGGCAAAACAACCTTAGCACGCATTATTGCAAAAATTTACAAAGCCCTTGGCGTAATTGAACGTGGCCATGTTGTTGAAGTTGATCGAGAAGGTTTGGTAGCAGGCTATGTAGGGCAAACTGCCATAAAAACTGCCGATAAAATTGAAGAAGCAATGGGTGGTATTTTATTTATTGATGAAGCCTATGGCCTAGCTGGTAAAGGCGGTGGCAACGATTTTGGCCAAGAAGCCATACAAGTAATACTAAAACGTATGGAAGACCAACGTGGTAAATTTGGTGTAATTGTAGCTGGCTACCCACAAAATATGCACGAGTTTATTGAAAGTAACCCCGGCTTTAAATCGCGCTTTGATAAAACATTTACTTTTGAAGATTATAATACCGAACAATTATGGGACATTACAAAAAATCTTTTACAAAAAGAAACCCTAACTGCAAGCCCCGAAGCCGAAACTCATTTAAAAAATTACTTAAATGAATTGTACCAAAACCGCGATAAATTTTTTGGGAATGCACGTACCGTTAGGCAAGTGGTGGGCGATATAGTTATGAAGCAAAATTTACGATTAGCATCAATCCCTTCGGCACAACGTAAAGCGAATGATTTAACCCAATTAGTTTTTGATGATGTAAAACATTTAGCTACAGAATCTCAAAATAATAGGCAAAATTTAGGCTTTAAATTTGGGAGTTAAATAAAATTCGTATATTAAACGTAAAAAGACATAAGTAAACTATTTACCACCTAAATAAATATGTAAGTTTTTATATAACAGGCATACAAATTATAAATATATAAACACAAAAAATCCTATCGAACTAAATTCAATAGGATTTTTTTTATAAAATTTACTAAAATTACGCTGTTACAATCGATACGTATGAACGATCGTCGCGTTTCTTTTTAAATACTACTTTACCATCTGTTAAAGCATATAATGTGTGGTCTTTTCCAATACCAACATTTTCTCCTGGGTTGTGTTTTGTACCGCGTTGGCGAACAATAATGTTACCAGCAATACAAAGTTGACCACCATATATTTTAACGCCTAAGCGTTTACTATGCGAATCGCGACCATTATCTGACGAACCCGCCCCTTTTTTATGTGCCATTTTTTATTAGTTTTTAATTATTAGTTTTTAGTTGTTAATGATGTAGCTTATTAAAAACTAATCACTAAAAACTTAAAATTGATTTAATCTTCTTTCTTTTTAGTTACTTTTTTTGCAGCGGCTTTTTTAGGAGCAGCTTTTTTTACTGGTACTTTTTTCTCAACCTTCACCTCAGCAACTTCAGCAGTTACTGTTGGTTTAATGTATTTAGGCGAAGCTAAACGCACTTCACGTTTTTCAACTTTTAATGCTTCTTTAACAGTTTCGCCTTTGGCTAAAACTCCTTGAATTAAAATTTGAGTAAAATGTTGGCGGTGATTGTTCCATTTTTGCGTTGTTTTACGACGTTTTTTCTTGAATACAATTACTTTGTCACCTCTTACGTGAGTAATTACTGTGGCTGCTACTTTAGCGCCATCTACGGTTGGGTTACCTACCTGAATTTTACCAGCATTATCAATTAATAATACTTTTTCAAACTCAATGTCAGCACCCTCGTTAGCCTCTAGGCGGTGAACGTAAACTTTGTTTCCACGTTCCACTTTAAACTGTTGCCCGGCTATTTCTACAATTGCGTACATGCTTGTTATTTTAAATGGTTTATAAATTCCTCTTTTTTAAAAGGGGACGCAAATATACTAATAAAGTTTTAGCTTACAAATTTTTGAGGCTTATTTATTAAATAAACACTTAAAATTATTACTAAAATGCTTATAATTTGAATGCTATTTATAGTTTCGCCATCAAAAAGCCCCCATAAAACGGCTACTATTGGTATTAAATAGGTACAACTACTTGCAAATGTAGCTCCCGATAATTTTATTAAATTATTATAAATAATTACTGATAAAGCTGTGCCTACAATGGCTAAAATACATATGTAACCTAACGAACTAATGGCTGTTGCATTTTGGCTAAAATGAGTAGTAAAATTAGTAAACCCAAATAAATAAATTAGCGCAATGGGGCCTGTGAAACAAAATGCCCAAACAGTTGCTGTTATTGAGTTTAAAGATAATAGATAGTGTTTAATAGCATTAATACTAATGGCATAACAAAAGGTAGCCCCTACTACTAAAAGACTAAATATTAT
>JAYTRS010000398.1:0-3602 GCA_043746065.1 Bacteroidota bacterium
TGGTGCAGCACGTTGCAAACTTAATTTAGGTATGGGTAATTTTATTATTAAAAATAATATACCATTAGCCTTTCAACTCTTAAACGAAGCAGCACAATATTTTAAAGAATTAAACGATAAGAAATGGACAGCCAACGCTCTTTTAATGTTGGGTATAGTTAACAATAGCACTGGCAATTCTGAAGCAGCATTGTACCACGCCGTAAAGGGTTTTGAGTTTTACGAAAATAATACTGACGGAGATATTCAAGATTTAACAATGGCTTATTACGTTATTGGAACAGTATATAAAGACTTAAAAAAATATACCGAAGCCGAAAAATATTTATCAGCTGGGGCTTTAAACTGTATATCTGGTACTTCGTGGGATGGACGTATTTACACCGCTCTATCAAATATTTATAACGAAACAGGTAAGTACAAACAAGCTCTTGAATTAGCTTTAAAAAGTTTAACTATTTTAGAAAAAGAACAAAATAAACTTGGTATTAGCCGAGCTTTAAATGATATTGGCATAATTTATAAAAATTTAAACAACTACAGCAAAGCACTTAATTACTTTTTTGAAAGTTTAAAAATACGCGAAGATATAGGCGCTAAAACATTTATTTTAGGCTCTATATTAGAAATTGCAAATACGTATTTTAAAACCAATGATAAAAATGAAGCCTTAATTTATTTTTTAAAAGCCGAAACCATTGCTTTAGAAACTAACCATCAAGTAAGGCTTTCAAGCATATATCAAAACGTAGCCAATCTTTATAAATTAACAAATAATTATGCCGAAGCTTTAAACTATTACGAAAAATATATTCAACTAACCATACAATTAAATAATGCCGATAAAGAAACGAAAATAAATAAGTTACAAAATGCTTTAATACAAGAAAAAGAACAAGAAATAGAACGCTTAAAAAATGTTGAATTAAAGAATGCTTATACCCTTATTACTGAAAAAAATAAAGAAATTACTGATAGTATTCAATATGCCTGCCGCATTCAAACAGCCCTACTTGTACCCCATAGCTTATTAAAAGCTAATCTTAATGAGCACTTTGTACTTTTTAATCCTAAAGATATTGTGAGTGGCGATTTTTATTGGGCAACTGAACATAATAATAAATTTTATTTAGCCGTTTGTGACAGCACAGGCCATGGTGTACCTGGCGCCTTTATGAGTTTATTAAATATGGGCTTTTTAAGCGAAGCCATTAAAGAAAAAAATATTGAACAACCTAATCAGGTATTAGATTACGTTCGCCAACGTCTTATAAACTCAATAGGTAGCGATGGGCAACAAGATGGTATGGATGGTATTTTAATTTGTATTGAACGCACCTCTATTATAAAAAAAGATAGTAACACTAAAATTACTTATGCAGCCGCTAACAACCAGCCTATTTTAATATCTCCAAATAATTTAGAAACTAATTTTATTCAACTGCCAAAAGATAAAATGCCTATTGGTAAAGGCGAAAAAAATCAACCCTTTACTTTACACACTATTAACGCACAATCTGGCGATACTTTATATTTATATACCGATGGCTATGCCGACCAATTTGGTGGCCCAAAAGCAAAAAAATTTAAGTATAAAACCCTAAACGAATTATTATTAAAAATTAGTACTATAAATATTAATGAACAGGCTTCGCTACTTAACCAACAATTACAAGATTGGAAAGGTAATTTAGAACAAGTAGATGATATATTAATTATTGGAATAAAATTATAACCCTTTTTATTAATGAAAAAAATTGTATTATTTATTATAATATTAACTTGTATTAAAAATTATGCCCAGCGCAATACCGCCGATTCATTATACAATAAATTAAATAAAGTACAATCCGATACCGAAAAAGTAAATATTTTAAGTAGCTTACATATACTGTATAGCAATAATAATAACGATTCGGCACTTAAATTTGCACAAAAAGCCTTTAGCCTATCTAGTAAAATAAATTTTATAGTTGGCAAAATAAAAGCACTTAGTAATTTGGGTACTATTTTTTATTATAAAGCAAAAAATGCACAAGCATTAAATTATTACTTGCAATCTATAAAACTTACACAAGAGTTAGAAAAAAAAGAAGGCTCTAATTCATTTACAAAAAAACAACTTTCGAGGTGCTACAATAACATTGGTACTATTTTTCAAGCACAAAAAAAGTATGTTCAAGCCCAAAATTATTATAAAAAAGCTATTTTAATTGATTTATTATCAAATGATAAACCAGCAGTAGCACAGTGTTATAATAACATAGGCGTTATAAAACAAACAATGGGCTACTATACCGAAGCTATAAAAAATTACCAACAAGCCTTAAATATAAAAATGCAGTTAGGCGATAGTATCAGCATTCCCTCAACCTTAATAAACATAGGTACAATAAAAATGACCGAAAATAAATACAACGAAGCTTCTGCTTATTTTTTTAATGCATTAAATTATTGCAAAAACACAAATAATTTACAAGATAAAGCACTAGCCTTAATAAATTTGGGCGATTTATATTATTCTAAAAAAGAATATGCAGCCTCACTACCCTATTATAAAGAAGGAATTGATATTTGCAAACAACAAAATTATAGTGAATTTTTAAGCTACGCTTACCAAAGTATAGCTCTACCCTACTTTAAACTTAAAAATTTTGAAAAAGCCTATGAATTTTTTCAATTACACATTACCCTAAAAGATAGCATTTATACTAAAGATAATTACAAAACCTTAAGTGAAATGCAAATAAAGTACGATACCGAAAATAAAGAAAAAGAAATTAAATTACTTACTAAAGATAAAGAGTTACAAACCGTACAATTAAAAAATAACGAAATAATTATTTACAGCACCCTAATAGGTTTAATAATAATTATAGGATTTGCCATATATGTTTTTTATGCTTTTAAACAAAAACAAAAAGTGAATTTAGAACTCGATTTAAAAAATAAAAAAATAGAATTTGCGTATAAAATTATTGACGAAAAGCAAAAAGAAGTATTAGACAGTATAAATTACGCCAAACGCATTCAATACGCCCTATTAGCAAACAGCGATTTTATTAAAAATATATTCCGCATAATTTTATATTATTTAATCCTAAAGATATTGTGAGTGGCGATTTTTATTGGGCAACCAATGCTACACTTAATAATCAGGATTTATTTTTTTTAGCCTGTTGCGATAGTACAGGACATGGTGTACCAGGCGCTTTTATGAGTTTATTAAGCATAGGTTTTTTAAGCGAAGCCATAAACGAAAAAAACATTTACAAGCCAAACCAAATATTTGATTACGTAAGGCAACGTTTAATAAACAGTATTGGTAACGATAACCAAAAAGATGGCTTTGATGGGATTTTAATATGTATTAATACAGATACAAATAAAAAAGAAATTGAAATAACCTATGCGGCTTCTAACAATGCGCCAATTTTAATAAGCACAAATAATTTAGTAAACGAACTGATTGAATTGCCTAAAGACAAAATGCCTGTAGGTCAAGGCGAAAAAAACACGCTCTTTACCTTATATACTATTAATGCAAAAACTGGCGATACTTTATATTTATATACCGATGGTTATGCCGACCAATTTGGTGG
>JAYTRS010000399.1:0-3598 GCA_043746065.1 Bacteroidota bacterium
ATTGCTAGGCGCGACTATGTAAAACTAATTAAACGAGAGGTTATTGGTTTATTAGATGCTTCGCTTCCCCTTAGTCACCATTTTTTTACACGCCATGCTATTCGTAAAGGTTTTCAAATAGATGTGTATAAAAAAAATGATTTTAAAATACCCTTTATGTTTGCTTCTACATCTATTGTTAGAGAAGATAGATATATAAAATACCATGATATAACGGCTGAGTTTAGCATTACTCCTGGCATTTATACCCAAAAATACTCCTTAGCATTAGATATTAGGTATGAATTAATAGCCTTTCGATTGAAGAAATACCATTCAAATTATTTTGTAGATGATGGCAAACACAACATCAATCCAAATGAAAAAAAGCATTGGGAGCGCCCCTTGTACAGTATTGCAAAGGTGGGAATTATGGCAGGAATAAATTTAAAACAATTTGTAGCCTATATTAAAACAGGTTACGAGCGCCTACCTTTAGATGCAAAAAAATTTAACGATGTGTTGCCAGGTTATGCCGTTATTGGTGTAGGTTATAAGTTTGGCAAAAAGCCTTTTGAAGTTCCTAAAAAAAACTAGGTAATATTGAATACAAAATTGCTTTAGAATTACGTTGTTACTTTGTACAATAAACTTAAAAACTATAAAAAAATGAAAAAATCAATCATCGCAATTGCTGCAATTTTAGTATCAATGAATACTATTTCAGCACAAAAAGTAAAAGAAGCCGCTGTACCTACTGTTGTAAAAGATGGCTTTAAAAAAAGTTTTCCAACTGCAAAAGTTGAAGGGTGGGAAAAAGAAGGTGCAAATTTTGAAGCTGAGTTTGATTTAAATAAAGTAGAAACATCGGCCTTATTTGACGGTGCTGGTACTTTAATTGAAACTGAAACTGAAATTGCAATTACGGCATTGCCTAAAGCTGTTACCGATTATTTAGCAAAAAACCACAAGGGCGAAAAAATAAAAGAAGCTGCAAAAATTACCGAAGCTAATGGCAAAATAAAATATGAAGCCGAAATAAAAGGTAAAGATTTATTGTTTGACGAAAATGGAACTTTATTAAAATAATTTCATTTCATCATAGCATACTTAAAACCACCAATTTTTTTGGTGGTTTTTTTGTAAGAAAAATAAACTATGAATGGTATTAGTATAAACATTTTAATTTAAATACATTTGCAACATGATTAACGTTGCCATTTTTGCAAGCGGAGAAGGAACAAATGCCGAAAATTTATTTACCTATTTTGCTAACGATACCCGCATAAAAATAAAATTAGTAATTACCAATAAAGAGGATGCAGGTATTGTAGCACGGGCCAAACAACACAAAAAAACAGTTCAAATTGTAAGTAAACAGGCTTTACAAAATTATACGCATCAATTAATAGAATTTTTAAACGTTGAAAACATAAACCTTATTGTTTTAGCTGGCTTTTTATTAAAAATACCCCGCGAATTTGTAAGCGCTTTTCCAAATAAAATTATAAATATACACCCCTCATTACTCCCAAAACATGGTGGCAAAGGCATGTATGGCAATAATGTGCACCAAGCAGTACTTACAAATAATGAAAGCGAAAGTGGCATAACCATTCACTTTGTGAACGAGGAATATGATAAGGGCGAAATTATTTTACAAGCTAAGTGTGAGGTAACTTTACATGATACCGTTGAAACATTAGCTACTAAAATTAGAAAATTAGAATTTGATAATTTACCAAAAGCCATTGAACAATTTTTATAATCCTTAAGTTAACAATTTTAAAATTTTAATTTTTTTTACAATGAAAATAATTTGTATAGGGCGTAATTACGCCAACCATGCCAAAGAAATGAAAGCCGAGTTGCCAACAGAACCCGTTTTTTTTATGAAACCAGATACGGCTTTATTAAAAGACGAAGATTTTTATATACCTAATTTTACAAAAGATTTACATCACGAAATTGAATTGGTTTTAAAAATTAATAAAGCTGGTAAACATATTGAAGAACAATTTGCGCATAAATATTATAACGAAATTGGTTTAGGTATTGATTTTACTGCCCGAGATATACAAGCAACATGTAAAGAAAAAGGTTTGCCTTGGGAAAAAGCCAAAGCATTTGATAATAGTGCACCCATTGGTAAATTTATTAGTAAAGAAACTTTAAACATAAACAACATTACTTTTGAATTAAAAATAAATGGTGTGAGTAAACAAATTGGCACTTCGGCAGATTTAATTTTTAGTTTTAATAAAATAATTAGTTATGTTTCGCAATTTGTAAGTTTAAAAGTTGGCGATTTAATATATACAGGCACCCCCGAAGGCGTTGGGCAAGTTAATGTTGGCGATAAGTTACAAGGTTTTTTAAATAACGAATTATTTTTAAAATTAAATGTTTTATAACACCAATTAATTTTAGTTTACAGCAGTCTCTAATAATTTAATACTTCCTATATCTGCATGTATAGTTGCATTTATACCTATAGGTATTGTAAATTTATTTTCAATATGACCAATCATTGTACCGTAAAATGCTGGAATACCTAATGGTTTAATGTGTTGCTGAATTACTTCATCAAATGTAAAAGCTTTTAAAGGCTCTTCTGCCAAGCACTTGGCACACTTTCCAAAAACAAACCCACTAATATCATCCAACACACCGCACAACTTTAACTGCGTAAGCATTCTATCAATGCTGTAAGGCTCTTCTTTTGCTTCCTCTAAAAACAAAATTTTATTTTTAAAATTTGGCAAATAGCTACTGCCCACAATGCTTGACAGCACTGTTAAATTACCTCCAATTAATTGCCCCTTTGCTGTTCCTTTATTTATGGTTACAATTTTATCTTCTGTAATTGGATTTTCGGGATAAGAATATACGCTACCTTTTATACACACCTCGTTAAATACATGTTTTGTATAATCGTTCCAACCCGAATTACCAACGGGTCCATGAAAAGTAACCAAACCTGTTTTAGTTGTTATAGCAATTAATAAAGAGGTAATATCGCTAAAGCCAATTAAAATTTTTGGGTTATTTTTTATTTGCTCATAATTAATTTTGTCTAAAATACGTGCACAGCCCCAACCGCCTTTCATACAAAAAATGGCTTTAATTGTTTTATCTGCAAAAAAATCATTTAGTTCTTTTGCTCTAAATTCATCCGTACCAGCAAAATATCCAAATTTTTCGTAAAGCGTTTTGCCAAGCACTACTTTAAATCCAATGCCTTTTAAAATGTTTGAAAATATTTCTATTTGTTTATCGTCCCATATTGCTCCAGCTGGTGATGAAATAGCCACTGTATCTCCTGATTTTAAAGCAGCTGGTTTTAAACTATTTTTATCTAAAATTACGTTTGAAGAAAACGCCTTAACCGGATTTAGTAATGTTGCACCAAGTATTAATGCGCTTTGTTTTATAAAGTTTCTTCTAATGGGCATTACACTTTTAAATTTTGATTAAATAAATTACTCTCTGTTAAGATACTATAAAGGTTACTTTTTATGAAAATAAAATTAGTAAAAATACTTCATAAAAAAAGCCACTCTATAACGAGTAGCTTTTTTTTAATAGTTGAGGATGAGTGTTATTGTTTAATAAGAGT
>JAYTRS010000400.1:0-3590 GCA_043746065.1 Bacteroidota bacterium
GCAGCATCTACATCTAATAAATTATTGTACGATAATTCTTTGCCGTTTAATTTGGTAAAAAGTGCATTTAAATTGCCATAAAAAGTACCTTTTTGATGAGGGTTTTCGCCATAACGCAATACTTGGCTTTGCTGTATGCTTTGTTTAAATTGAGGAATAGCTTCGGTTACATTAAAATAGTTAAAAATAGCTGTATCGTAATGGCTTGATGTAGCAAAGGCTTTGGCGGCAAAAAGTTTTCGGTCGTTAATGTTTGAAGCACCATTTTTTGTTTCTAGCAACTGTAATAAATAGGCGTAATCATTTCTACTCGAAACAATAATAACATCGTTAAAATTTTTAGCAGCGGCTCTAATTAATGAAATTCCGCCAATGTCAATTTTTTCAATAGTATCTTGTTCTGATGCTTTAGCGGCAACAGTTTCTTCAAAAGGATATAAATCAACAATTACTAAATCAATATCGGGGATATGATGTTGTACTTTTTCTTTTTTATCACTTTCATTATCTCTACGATTTAAAATACCCCCAAAAATAGCGGGATGAAGGGTTTTTACACGACCCCCAAAAATTTCAGGATAGGATGTAATATCTTCAACAGCCGTAACTGGAATGTTTAATTTTTGAATAAATGCTAAAGTGCCACCGGTACTGTATAATTTTACATTTAATGCATGTAACTTTTTAATAATTGGCTCTAAATTATCTTTATAATATACCGAAATTAAAGCACTTTTAATAGTTTTTGTATCGCTCATTTTTTTTAATAAAGGGTAAAGATAGATTAAGATTTAACAGTAAGCACAGTTGTTACTTTTTTGTGAATTAAATTATTGTAATTTAGTACACGTAAAAATTAAATTAATTTTAATTATTAGGTAATGATAAAAAAACTACCATTAATAGGTGTATTAGGTGCAATTGGTATTGCTTTTGGTGCCTTGGGCGCACATACTTTAAAAAACAAAATCGCAACGGGTTTAATTACCCCCGATCAAGTAAATGGTTTTGATACTGGCGTTAAATACCAAATGTATCATGTATTGGCTATGTTGGCCATTGTTGTTTTAAGTCAAACCTACACACATAAATATTTAAAATGGGCGTTTAATTTATTTTTGTGGGGTATTATTTTGTTTAGCGGCTCATTATATATTTTGTGCACACGTAATTTATTTGACGCCGAAGGATTAAGGCTTTTAGGTCCCATTACACCAATTGGCGGTATTTTATTTGTATCAGGCTGGTTGTGTTTAGCATTTTCTGTTATAAAAAAAACTAATGAAAAGTAAATTAATTTTAGTATTACTTATTTTATTAGCGTTTAAAAATGAGGCGCAGTTAAAAGATATTAAACTTATTATACCTAAAGAAAATGGTTATAGCTATTTTGATTTTGTTCAATTTTTTCCAAATCAAAAACATTTTGCCGTGTGCAATAATGCTCTTTCTATTTACAATACCGAAACTGCTGAAGTAGTAGATGAATACGATTTAAATTATGGTGCAAAAAACTTAAGTATAAGTAACGATGGCAATTATATTTTAATTACTATTAATAACGAGCTATTTATTTTTACATTTAAAAACCAAAAAATAGAACTTTTTTTAAAAACAAATACTACTAATTTAATTACAGGATTGCCCAATAGCCAATACTATGGCAGTTTGCCAATTAGCGGTTGTTTTTTTACAGATACACAAAATAAAATATATGTTGGTATTGGCTCATTTACTTTGTTATACGATTTTGAAAAAAAAGTAGTTCTAAACTCGTTTGCTTTTCCACTTACAGATTATGTTTTAAACAGTAGTTTTTATAAAAAAAAGCAAGAAATAATTTTAGCTAAAACAAGCGGAACGCTTAATGCTATATATAGACAAGAACTCAGTAATTTAAGCAACATAACAGAAATTATAAAAAGCCCCAGCCCTTTTACTAAAATTAGAGTTCGCGATTCGTTGGCACTTTGTTTTACATCTACCAATTATTTTATATTGAATTTAGAAACAGGCAAGGTAGTACATGAAGTTGAAATGATGAAAACCAATTACGGTTTTTTAGATAAAGCTACGCAAGCCCAAACAAACAAACGCCCTGCTATTAGCACGCCCGATAAACAAAACTTTAGTACTGATGAATTTATATATGATATTGATTTTTTAACTGGTACTAATTTGGCGGCTTATGCCACTAATAAAGGCTTAAAATATATTGATTTAAAAACCAATAAAATAGTAAAACAATTTAAAAATCAGGTGTTAAATATTCGTATTTCAAACGATGGAACTAGAATGATTGCTAATACTTACTCGCCATACAAAGCTTTAAAAGTATTTGAACCCAAGCAAATGAAATTAATTTCAGAAAAACAAAGTATGGGTAATGCAATTACTGCTGCTGATATTAGCCCCAACAAACAATGGATGTTTACCAATGCAGGCACTAGTGGTTTTATTTGGGATTTAAGAAGTTTTACAAAACATGTACAAATTAAAGATGTTTCGGGTAGTGATACCTCATTTATTTATGGCCTGTTGTTTTTAAACGATTCGGAATTAGTAGTAAACTCAGGCAAAACATTTAACCAGCTCAATCTATCTATTTATAATATTCACAAAAAAAAGTACACCAAAATAATTAAAAAAAATGTGTACTCTTTTTTTTCGGGGTTTATTGATGGCGAATTTTATTACTCTGATTACAATACTTTAACCATTATAAATTTAAAAACTTTAGCCGAAGAAAAATACGAAGGCAAATTTTCTTATGCAGCAAGTAATCCAGATCAAATAATCAATTTCACCAAACAACTAGTATTTATACCACAAACCACGGGTTATGCCATAGTAAATCGTAAAACAAAAAAAACAGAGTACGAAACTAATGTTTGGGCAACTACTGCAAGAGTTGTTATTAGCCCAGATAATAAATTTGTTTATACCTCGGCACAAATAAAAAAGAAACAAACCATAAGCGGAAACGAAATAGAAATGGATGTGTATGCTATTGTAAAAATAGATATGACTAAAAAACAAATTGTAAATGATTATGCCGTTTCTTATTTTCCGTACGATTTTAAAATAAAACAAAATACCATTGGTATTTGGTATTTAAAGCAAGATTATACTGGAGCAACCGAAAAGGAAACTACGTATACCGAGTACGATACCGAAACAGGAAAGGAAATATTTACTAAAGTTATTGCAAAAACGCCCGAAGTAATTTCATCGCATGTTACTAGCCAAAATGGTAAGTACATTGCACTTTATAACGTGCTCGGAAATTATTTTAAAGTGTTTAACCAAAAAGGTGATGAAGTTATTGACTTAAGCGACCTAAAATTATTTGCACCAAAATGTTTTTTTGTAGAAGAAAATAATCGTTTAATTATTACTAGCACATTAAATGCCTTAGTAACTTTTGTGGATTTAGGGAGTAAAAAAATTATTGGCCAACTTGCTAATGCCACAAATGATAATTACTTTTTAGTCACTACCAATTTACACTATTTAGGCTCAAAAGAATTTATAAAAAACATAAGGTTTAAGTATAAATCTGAATTATTTAGTTTTGAGCAATTTGATGC
>JAYTRS010000401.1:0-11029 GCA_043746065.1 Bacteroidota bacterium
GAATACCAAATTGAAGAAATTGGAAATCGCACCCAACGCGGCACCAATATTATTTTACACATTGCCGATGATTGCGAAGAATATTTGGAGTCGAGTAAAATAGAAGGTTTATTAAAAAAATACTGTAAGTTTTTACCTGTAGAAATTAAATTTGGTACTAAAAAAGAGTACGTAAAAGAACCTTTAAAAGAGGGTGAAAAAGAAGAAGATCAAAAAGAAACAGAAATTGAAGTTGATAATATCATCAACAATACAAACCCAGCTTGGACAAAAAAACCAACTGATTTAACCGAAGAAGATTACAAAGCCTTTTACCACGAATTGTACCCTATGCAATTTGAAGAGCCTTTGTTTAATATTCATTTAAATGTGGATTATCCGTTTAACTTAACAGGTATTTTATATTTTCCAAAACTGACAAATAAATTGGAAATGCCTAAGGATAAAATTCAACTCTATTCTAATCAAGTATTTGTTACCGATAATTGCGAAAACATTGTTCCTGATTTTTTAACCCTGTTACGTGGTGTAATTGATAGCCCAGATATTCCATTAAATGTTAGTCGTAGCTATTTACAAGCCGACGGAAATGTGAAGAAAATATCGAGCCATATTACTAAAAAAGTAGCCGATAAATTAGAAGAATTATTTAAAAAAGACCGAGCAGAATTTGAGAAAAAATGGGACGATATTAAAATATTTGTTCAGTACGGAATTATTAGCGATGAAAAATTTTACGATAAAGCTGCTAAATTTAGCTTAGTAAAAACTACTGATAATAAATTTTATACGTTTGATGAATTTGAAAATCATGTAAAGCCAACACAAACCGATAAAGACAAAAAATTAATTTACTTATACGCTACTAATATTGCCGAACAACACGCTTACATTGATGCCGCCAAAAGCCGTGGATATGAAGTGTTGTTAATGGAAACCATGTTAGACCCGCATTACATTAATTATTTAGAAGGCAAACTAAAAGACATTCAGTTTGTGCGTGTGGATGCGGATACGATTGATAAATTAATTAAAAAAGATGAAAATACTATTAGCAAATTAACCGAAGAGCAACAAAAAACACTTCAACCCATTATTGAAAATACAGTTACTAAAGAACAGTTTAATGTTGTATTTGAAAACTTAAGCGAAAAAGATCAACCCATGTTAATTACTCGCCCCGAGTTTATGCGCCGTATGAAAGACATGAATCAACTTGGTGGAGGCGGTATGGGAAGCTTTTATGGTAACATGCCAGACATGTATAATTTAGTGGTAAACAGCAATCACCCATTAATTGGTCGTATTTTAAGTGAAACTAATGCTGATGTACAAAAAAACTTAGCAAAACAAGCAGCAGATTTAGCCCTATTATCGCAAGGTTTATTAAAAGGCGAAGGTTTAACTAATTTTATTAAACGCAGCGTGGAGTTAATTTAATTTTTTTAAATAACACAAAACAAAAAAGGGAAGTTAAACACTTCCCTTTTTTTTATGCAATAAAATAAAATGTTTTACTACACCTTTTGCATTTGCTTGTACATATCATTAAATCTAACGCGTGTGCTTTCTATAAAATCGTCGTTTATTTTTTGTTTTAATCCTTCTAAGCCTTTAACCTCTTCTACTAAAAATTTAAAAATTTGTTCCATTTGTCCTGCTTCAAACTTAACTTGGTATTTATCATTCATTTGAAAAATACTAATGGTCATACTTTTGTGCGGAATGCTATCTATTATTCTCATCTTTTTTTAAGGCTTTTTTAAAGTTTAATAAATTACTCATTACTCCCCATGGGCTTACATTTCTATCGCCATCTTCGTGTATGCGACTTTGTATGGCGTGTGCTAATAATACAAAATGTTTTTTGTTTAATTTATTTAAAGCTTCCTCGGCTTTATCATCGCCATTAATAATATTGGCGCAGGCTGCCCAATCAAAAGCTTTAACATCTAACAAAAATTTTAAGGCTTTAGAGTCTTCCCAAATAGCGTTAACAAAAGCTAATAATACAAAGTGTTTACCATCCATTAAATATTTAAAAGCCATTTTATCATCGCGAATAGCATCTAAGGTGGCAATTAATTCGCGATAGCCATTATTCATTAACCAATTAAAACCGCTGGTATCGTTTAATGTGTGGCGGGTAAACTGGTCTATTGCATGTGTGGAGTAATGTTTCATGGCTTATGTAATTACTACAAAGGTAATTTATTTACTATTAATTTTAAAATCTACTTTTTTTAAATCTTCCCAAAATTGGGGGTATGATTTTGTGACCACTTCTGGGTTTTTAATTTGAATAGAAGGATATTTTAAACACAAAGGCGCAAAAGCCATGGCCATGCGGTGATCATTGTATGTTTCAATATCAATTGTTAATTGCCCTTCGACTCCGCTCAGGGTAACAGAAATTTTGTCATCTTGAGCGGAGTCGAAAGATGAATGAAATATTTTACTATTTTTTTTGATAATGCTAACCGTAATTGAATTATTTGTGATTTGTACCTCTGCACCAAATTTTTTTAACTCATTTTTTAATGCAATAATTCTATCGGTTTCTTTTACTTTTAAAGTTTGTAAGCCAGTTAAATTTGCATTTATCCCTAAACCTACACACGTAACCGCAATGGTTTGAGCAATATCTGGGCAATTGGTAAAGTCGTAATTAAATTCAGTGATATTAATTTGCTTTTTAGTTAAGAGTATATAATCCTTTTTAAACTCGGTATTAACGCCTAAATTATTATATAGTTGCGGCAAAACAGAATCGGCTTGTAAACTTTTTTCGTTAAAATAATTTAGTTTAATACTTGCGTTGGTACTTAAGGCGCAAATGCTGTACCAGTAAGAGGCCGAAGACCAATCAGATTCAATACTAATAGAAGGTGGAAGATGGAAGATGGAAGATGGAAGATGTTTGATAGCAAGTTTTGTATTGAGCTCAATAGCATTTATTTGTACCACTATGCCAAACTGTTGCAATAAGGAGATGGTCATTTGAATATAAGGCCAGGAAACAATTTTATTTTTTATACTTAACTCCAAACCATTTTTAAATGTGTGTGCAATTAATAGTAATGCTGAAATAAATTGACTGCTAATACTTCCATCAATTTCAATCTTTCCACCCAATAATTCTTTTCCAATAATTTTTAAGGGAGGATAATTTTGTTTTTCTAAGTAGGTAATATCTGCGCCTAAATTTTTTAAAGCATTTACTAATTCGCCAATAGGGCGTAGTTTCATACGCTCAGAACCTGTTAATACCCACTCGCCTTTTTTACACGAAAGTAATGCGGTTAAAAAACGCATATCAGTACCTGCATGATGAATGTTAATGGTTGCCGAGGTTTTATTTTCTATTTGCGCTAAGGCTTCTTGTAAAAGGGCAGTATCTTCGGCATCAGAAATATTTTTTAAATCAATATCCAGTCCTAAAACATGTTTTATAATTAATATTCGGTTGCTAATACTTTTAGAACCAGATATAGAAATAGTTGTGTTTATATTTTGATTGGCAATTAACGCTATCATTAATAATTAGTGTTAAAATAAGTAATTGCTTTTTGTATTTGGGCTGGAGTAACTTCTACATCTACTTTACAGCCCCCAATTTTATTTACTAAGGCAAATTTTAGTTTAGAGTTGCTATTTTTTTTATCGTTTTTAATTAATTGTAATAATTGGTTTGATGTAAACGATAGGTGTTTTTTAAGTTCGAAGTTTGAATGTAATACAGTAATAATTTCTACAAATTCGGTTTTAGTAATTAATTTTTTTTGTAGGGCAATGTGGCTTTCTAAAATCATACCAATAACTATGGCTTCGCCGTGCAATAATTCATTTTTAGTATTTAAATACAAACTTTCAATAGCATGCCCAATGGTATGACCAAAATTTAAAGCCTTACGAACGCCTTTATCGGTAGGGTCTTTTAAAACAATTTTATTTTTTAAAGCTACACTTTTGGTAATAAGTTGTAAATAATTTTTAGTGTTGGTTTTTAAATAATTCCAAAAAACTTTATTATTAATTAGTGCAATTTTAAAAACTTCGGCTAAGCCATTATTAATGTGGCGTTGGCTAAGTGTGTTTAAAAATGCGGGGTAAATAAAAACAGCTTTTGGTTGCGTAATAGTGCCAATACTATTTTTTAATCCACCAAAATCAAAACCTGTTTTGCCCCCCACACTTGCATCAGCCATGGCTAATAAAGTAGTAGGGATATTTATAAAATCAATGCCTCGCTTATACGTAGATGCCGTAAAGCCCCCTAAATCACTTATTACACCGCCACCTAAATTTATAAGTAATGCATTTTTATCGGCATTGTTTTCAAGTAAGGTATGCCAGCAATTTATAACAATTTCAATAGTTTTGTTTGTTTCGCCACTTTCAACTTCAATAATATGTGCGTTTATTAATGGTGCACAATTTGTAATTAATAGTGGTAAACAATTTTGTAAAGTGTTTTCATCGCACAAAATAAAATAATTTGAATACTTATTTTTTTGTAAAAAAATAGTTAATTCTTTTAAAACCGTATCGCCCGTATTTATCGTATATTTTAATGATTTTATGTGTGTAACCATGTTTGCAAAATAAAACATAAATTTATACTAAATATTAATACCATGCGTTTTTTTAAATACAGTATTTTAACTACACTAGGCATACTGTTTGCATCTTTTAAGGTGCAAACTACACAGCAAATACTGTATTTGCCCTTGGGCGATTCGTACACCATTTGTACTGGTGCAAGTGCTAACGAGGCTTGGCCAAAATTATTGACACAGCATTTAAACGATGCCAAAATAAAAACTACACTTTTAGATAACCCTGCCCGTAATGGTTTTAGTACACAAAATTTAATAGATAGAGAATTGCCTTTACTAAAAAAATTAAAACCAAATTTTGTAACCTTATTAATTGGCGTTAACGATTGGGTAAGAGAAGTGCCCACCGCAACCTTTGAAAAAAATTTAATATTTATACTAGATGAAATACAAAATCAATTGCCCGACAAAACAAAACTAATTTTAATTACCATCCCCGATTTTGGCGTAACGCCAACAGGTAAAGGCTATGGCGCAGGAAGAAACATTAGTAAAGGTATTTTAGAGTTTAACACCATAATTATAAACCAAGCAAAAAAATATAATTTACAGGTTATAGATATTTTTGATGTATCTAAAAAAATGAAAGACGATGCTACCTTGGTAGCCAACGATGGCTTGCACCCTAGCGCCAAAGAATATGCCGAATGGGAAAAATTAATTTTACCCGTAACAGTAAAACTACTGAAATAATTTTTTTAAATTTTATTAATAATTTCGGCGGCTTGTTGTAAGGTTTCGTTTTTTTTAGCAAAACAAAAACGCAACAATTTATTATCAGTTTTGTTGGTATAAAAAACCGATAAAGGCACACTTGCTAATTTAAACTCTTTTGTTAAACGAATTGCAAAATCGGTATCGGCTTCTTGTGTTATATTTTTAAAATTTAATAATTGAAAATAAGTGCCAGTACATTTTTCAATACCAAAGCGCGAACCCGAAATTAATTTTTTAAAATAATTTCTTTTTTCTTCGTAAAAAAAATGTAAGTCTTTGTAGGTTGTTTCATCTGCTAAATAATCGGCTAATGCTAATTGAAAAGGATGGTTTACACAAAATACTAAAAACTGATGTACCTTTCTAAACTCTGCCATTAACTCTTTTGGTGCAGCTACGTAGCCAATTTTCCAACCAGTAGTATGAACGGTTTTGCCAAAACTTGATACAATAATACTTTGATTTTTTAACGTTGTAAAGCGTGCTACACTTTGGTGTGGCTCATTATCAAAAGCCATGTGTTCGTACACTTCGTCGCTTATTACTATAATATTTTTACCCGCTACTATTTTTTCAAGTTGTATTAAATCGTTTTTTGTAAGCGTTGTACCGCTTGGGTTGTGGGGCGAATTAATAATTATTAATTTTGTTTTTGCAGTTACTTTTTGGGTTACCAACTCCCAATTAATATTAAAATTTGGATAACTTAAGGCTATTGGCACGGCAATGCCACCATGTACTTCTATAGCGGGGATGTAACAATCGTAACAAGGCTCAAACACAATTACCTCATCACCTTTATTTACAAAGGCGGCAATGCTTGTGTAAATGCCTTGTGTAGCGCCTGCGGTAATTGTAATTTCGGTATCGGGGTTGTAAGTGGTATTGTAACTATTTAAAATTATTTGAGCAATACGTTCGCGCAATTGAATAACGCCTTGCATGGGCGCATATTGGTTAAACCCATTATTCATGTGGCTTTGAACAAGTTGTAATAATTTTTTATCACATTCAAAATCAGGAAACCCTTGCGATAAATTAATAGCATGATGTTCTTTAGCTAAAGCACTCATTACCGAAAATATGGTGGTGCCTACATTTGGGAGTTTAGATAAAAATTGCATTATTTTTTAAATTTAGTGGCAAATTGCAAAAAAAATCTTACTTTTGACTTCGTTAATTTTAATTTAACATTTAAAATTTATCGTTTCACAAAAAGGTCCTGTGGCCGAGTGGTTAGGCTCAGCTCTGCAAAAGCTGCTACTCCAGTTCGAACCTGGACGGGACCTCACAAAAAATCCTCTAAATTTATTTTTAGAGGATTTTTTTTATTTTACTAACACAACACCTTTGTAACGCAGTTTGGTACTTTCTTTTTTATCGTTGCTTTTTAAAATCACAACCCTATCTTGCCTATCGTAAACGGTTTTGGTATCAAAGGTAATCACAACTTTTTCGGTAGCGTTGGGGGCAATGGGCTGTTTGGGGTAATCAACGGTGGTGCACGAACAGCCAATTTCAACACTATTTATAATTAAAGGTTGGTTACCTGTGTTTTTAATGCTGTATTCTATTTTTACAACTTCGCCTTTTTTTACAAAGCCAAAGTTTTTTTTAGCATCGGCTACCTCTAACTTTGCTTGTGAGTAGCTATTTTTAAAAGATAAAAAACTTAAAAGTATAAATAGAAAAAATTTCATTTTTGGATTTTGTTAAGAGTTATGGTTAACGTTTTCCGACTACGCGTCCGTTTTTTGCTTGTCCAAGTTATACATTTGAGCGGTAACACGCAAAAAATGGAGCGTAGTTGCTGTTATGTTGTCGTTGTTATTTTAGCGTTATACCAGTCATTGTGAATTCGGGATTAATTAGAAGTCTAAGTTTATTTAAGCTGAAGTGTTTTTCATGGGGTCCAACCGAAAATGTCTTAATGTTTTTATATTTAGTAGTCACAATATTAGTAAGTCTTTCACAAAGTGCTTTGTCGTCGGCATGTTTATAAGGCCAAGAACTTCTATAACCGATTAAAATTTCTTCAATGGCGTCTGTTGAATAGAATATTTTGTCAAGGTCGTTATTGTTTTTATTTACAATTAGTCTCCATTCATTCTCATATTCCCAGTCTTTAAGTTTTAGCATTAATTGGTAGTCCTCTGCAAAAGCATATTTTTCTGTCGCAGGTGTTGGATTGTCTGAGTAAATAACACTTGTAAATTTATAAGACTTTATACTTTCGTCTGGATGGAACGTGAAGTCATTTTTTAATTTTAAAACAAAACCAACATATGCTTTTGTATAATGACCCCACATTAATGGATTTAATTCATGTGTCGAAAAGCAAGAAATACCAATATTCGGAATGTCGTTAATGAATGGAGTTGGAAGACCGTCGATTGGGTTTCGTTGTTTTTCTATTATTAAATTATTACAGCAGTCAAAGGGGTCATTAAAGTTTAAAGGATTACTTAAATAAAAATAACCTTTTTCCAAAGCGTCTAGGTTATAATTACTTAAAGAATAATATTTGTACAAGTGACTGGGTTTGCTGTTGTCAACCGTGCCATTTTTTTGTAAAGTCCAAGAAACGTCATTATAAATAATGCTATTCTGATTGTCAATTTTAAATTCGTTCATTTTAAACTTCTATATCGATGTCTTGTCCTTTACAATGCCGCCTAACTATTAGATTAGTACTCTTTATTTTTACTTCAAAATATTTTCAATTAACTGTGTGGTAGAATAACCTTCTAAAAAAGGTATAGTAATTACCTTGCCGCCATTGGCTTTTACAACAGTGTAGCCCACAATTTTTTCAAGTTCGTAATCGTTACCTTTTACTAAAATGTTAGGGTTTAAATAAGTAATAAGTTCTAAGGGTGTTTGTTCGTTAAACAACACTATTGCATCTACACAACTTAATGCGGCTAATACAGTGGCTCTATCTAACTCATTATTTATGGGGCGGTTGGGGGCTTTGTTGAGTTGCTTTACCGAGGCATCGGTATTTAAACCTAATACTAAAAAATTACCCAAATCGCGGGCTTGGTTTAAGTAAGTAACATGGCCAGGGTGCAATATATCAAAGCAACCATTGGTAAATACAATTTTTTTACCCACAAATTTTTTTGTGTTTATTAGGCGTAAAGCATCTTCTTTGCTTAATAATTTACTTTTAAGTGTTTGGTAAAACCCCATCTTTTTTTTGATTATAAATTGGTAAAACAATAAAACTAATTAAGCCTAAAATTAATATTAAAATTAATTGGCTTGTCCAACTTAGCCATGGTAAGGCAAAAGCCCACTCCTCGCTAATAGCATAAGTTGTAATTAAAATGCCGCTAATAATGGCGGGGTAAGCCCCTAAACCTCCTGGCGATAGTATTACCCCAAAAGTGCCAAATAATAATAAGGTTAAGCAGGCTTGTTGCCCCAAATGTTGTGTGCCGCTTAAAGCAAAAAAGCACATATATAACGAGTAAAAATAGCACAACCAAATTAACACGCTTAGTACAATAAATTTAAAAGGTTTTTCCATATTACGAATAGAACCTACACCACTACCAATGCCTTTAATAATAGAGCCTAACTTACCTTTTAAAAGTGCCGATATTTTTTTTCGTAATAAAAAAAAGGTAGCTATTATTACACCAACTATTGCAATAACTAATATTAATTTTATAGGGCTGTGGCTTATGCTTGCTAGTTTTTGTTGCAAGGGATAAAAAATATACTTATTGGCTACGCCACTTAATTGTTTAAATTGTAAAATGAGTGTAAGCGCAAAAATTATTAAAAATAAAATAAAATCAACTATACGTTCGGTAATTACAGTGCCTAAAGCCACTTCAAAGGGCACTTTGTCGTACTTTGTGGCTAAGGTACAACGGCTCACCTCACCCATGCGGGGTATACCATAGTTGGCTAAATAGGCAATTAAAATGTAGCAGTTAGCATTTACCAACTTTATTTTATAGCCAAGGGGTTTAAGCAAATAATTCCAACGGTAGGCTCTTAAAAAATGGCTAAACAAGGCAATAAGCATAGATAGGCCAATCCAAAAATAATTAGCGTTTTTAAAGGCAGCAATAATTTCGTTTTTTTTAGGCGCAACTTGTTTTAAAGTTAACCAAATTAATAAAACACCAATACTTAATAATATTATAAATTGAATTATTGATTTGGTGTTTTTTACAGCCACTTTATTTAAGTTTATTGGTTTTGGTATCTGGAAAAACTACCCAAGGGCGAAAGTTTTTAGCCTCTTCAAAATCCATACTAGCATACGAAATAATGATGACCACATCGCCCAAACTTACATGCTTGGCGGCAGGCCCATTTAAACATATTGTTCCACTTCCGCGCGCACCCTTAATTACATAAGTAACTAACCGCTGCCCATTATTTTTGTTTAAAACATGTACCTGTTCGTTTTCTATAAAATTGGCGGCATCCATTAAATCTTCGTCAATGGTAATGCTCCCTATATAATCTAACTCGGCTTGTGTTACGGTAACACAATGCAATTTAGATTTCATTACTTGAATTTGCATACGGCTGTAAAGGTACTATTTTTATTTAATGGAAAATGTAAATATAGAAAATGGCAGCGGTAGGCAAAACCTTTTCCATCTCACCTTTTACATTTTTATAGTAATTTTTTCATAAAAATAAAATAGTTTCAATAAAAAAATACACTTAATTTTAATGTTTAATAATAGCTATTGAATAATGAGTGCCTTTGATGATGATGCTGAGGGAAGCAATGAACATGAGTTCGAACAAAATTTAAAACGTTTTGAAGACATGCTTGCCACTGGCGAGCCTCAGTTTTTTGATGCCGACGAAATTGAGGAGGTAATTGATTATTATTTGCAATGGTACAATTACGAAATGGCCAAAAAAGCAATTGATTTTGGCATTGAACGTTTCCCTTTCTCATCCATTATTAAAATTAGGTACGCACAATATTTATCTAGTCAACATTACACTCATGAAGCTCTTACCCTTTTAAACGAAGTAGAAGAGATTGAACAAAGTAATTTTGAATTATATATGGCGCGTGGCTACATATACAGCCAAATGGGCTTGGGCGAACAAGCCATTGAAAATTTTAAAACTGCTATTCCGCTTGCCGAATATAAAGATGAAGTTTATGTTGCCTTAGGGATAGAGTTTTTAAACGAAGATAAGCCCTTAGATGCCCTTTATTACCTTAAAAAAGCGGTGAAACTAAATCCTAAAAACGAAGTGGCCCTAAACGAACTTTCGCTTTGCTTTGATTTAACAGGCAAAAGCGACGAGGCCATTACCTTTTACGAAAATTATATTGATAACAACCCCTATAGCTATTTTGCCTGGTTTAATTTAGGCTTAGCTTACAACCGTGTAAGTTTATTTGAAAAAGGCATTGAGGCCTACGATTTTGCCATTGCCATAAACGAGCAATTTAGCTCTGCCTATTTTAACAAAGCCAATTCACTAGCCCAATTAGAGCGTTACGAAGAAGCTATTGAAGTGTATAAAGAAACCTTTAAACACGAAGATATTGACCCCACCACGTACTACTACATTGGCGAGTGCTACGAAAACTTAAACCGTTTTGAAGAAGCCTTAGTTAACTATAACAAATGTGTAAAGTTAGATCCCGCCAATGCCGATGCTTGGCTAGGTATAGGCGTTGTATTAGATGCCAT
>JAYTRS010000402.1:0-11023 GCA_043746065.1 Bacteroidota bacterium
ATCTTAAACCTAAAAGCCCTAAACAATTCATGTTTAGGGCTTTTTTAAGGGCTATGTATTTGAGGGTAAATTAATGTTTATCGCCACCAAAATAGGTTGCTTCAATAATATCTGCATTAAAGGCCACATCGTAAATAACTTCGTTTAAAATGGCTTCGCTAGTTAGTTCAATAGGTTGTACTGCCTGTACAATAACGGTTTCGCAAGGGCTACCATCGGGGCGTTTATCTGTTGTAATGGTTACTTGGGCAAAGGTGCCATAACCGCCTTCTTTTAACATTTTGTAATGGTTAAGGTTGGGGTTATACTCGCCACAACGGCTATTCATATAAATTACATCTTTACCAAAATGGCGACCTTTAATTTCCCATACCCAAACGTTTTGGTAACGCCAGGTATCGTCTTTTTGTTTTATGGATACATCTAATTTATACACGCCAGGGCTTGTTTCTTCTAACTTATATTTCCAACGCTCGGCAATGTTGGTTACTGCTGTTTTTAAATCGAACATAATTTTTTTGTGTTTAATTGGTTTAAGTAAAACTAAAAATTAATTTAGTAGTAACAAAAAATAATTAACGTTTATTTATAAAATTAAAAATAACTTTACGTTTTTTAAACCAAAAACATGAAGCGTTCTGATATTACCCTCTTACTTATTTTAGCATTTGTACAATTTACGGGTATTGTAGATTTTATGATACTTATGCCGCTTAAGCCTAAACTTACCGAATTGTGGAATATTAGCCCGAAACAATTTGGGTTTGCAGTATTTGCCTATGGTTTTGGTGCATTTTTATCGTCGTTAATTTGTGTAAATAAGGTTGACAAGTATGATAGAAAAAAGGTATTGGTATTTATTTATGCCGGCTTTACAATAGGTACATTTTGTTGCGGCTTGGCTACTAGCTATGCTATGTTAGTAATTGCAAGGTTTGTTACTGGTTTATTTGGTGGGGTTTCGGGTTCAATCATACAATCAATAGTAGGCGATGCGGTGCCTGCAAAAAATAGGGGGCAAGCCATGGGCATATTAATGATGGGTTTTGCCTTAGCCAGTGTATTGGGTGTACCCGGAGGCTTGTTTTTAGCGGCACATTATAGTTGGTACACTCCTTTTTTGGTATTAGGTTGCTTATGTGTATTGGTATTTTTTGGTGCTTTATTTGTAGTGCCATCGTTTACAGTGCATTTGGCTACGTACAAGCCACAAACATTTGCAGGCGTATTAAAGAGTGTGTTAAGTGATAAAAACAGGCGAATGGCCCTGCTTTTAACGGCTTTAATAATGCCATCGCACTTTTTCATCATTCCTTTTTTAACCGATTATTTTACCTATAACCTAAAGTTTGATTATGCTACCACCGTGCCTTTTGTGTATATTGTGGGGGGCGTATTAACGGCTATAGCATCGCCATTAATAGGTAAGTTAAGCGATCGTATTGGGCGTTTTAAGGTATTGGTAGTATTATCCATATTAGCTGTAATACCCTTAATAGGCATACCCAATTTACAAACCGATAGCAAACTTGTTTTATTTTGTTTTACGGCTATGTTTTTTGTATTTAGTGGGTCGCGCATGGTATTGTCTATGGCACACACCACATCTACCGCCGAACCTAGTATTAGAGGGGCGTTTTTAATTTTAAATTCATCAATGCAACAGTTTGCAATTGCCATAACCTCGTTAGTGAGTGGTTTAATTATGATACAAAGCGAAGATAAAACCTTACATAATTATCCCATTTTAGGTTATTTATCAATTATATTTTCGGTAATGGCGCTGTTTGTTTTTAATAAAGTTAAAGTTATAAAGCATTAAGTTTTTGCAAGTTTACAAAGTATGACTAATTTAATACATAAAAGTGCTTTAAATAAAATAATAATTGTAGCGGCATTAGGCTACTTTGTAGATATTTATGACCTTGTACTATTTGGTATGGAGCGGGTGAGTAGCCTTACCGAAATTTTAACTCCCACTATTACCGATGAAGTTGAACGCGGTAAACTTGTAAAAACAATAGGCATTGCTTTGTTAAATTGGCAAATGTTTGGTATGCTTTTAGGGGGTATTTTTTGGGGTATTTTGGGCGATAAAAAAGGGAGGTTATCGGTACTTTTTGGCTCTATATTTTTATATTCAATTGCCAATATTGCTAATGCTTTTGTACATGATACAACCACTTACGCGCTGATGCGTTTTATATCGGGCTTTGGCTTGGCAGGCGAATTAGGCGCTGGCATTACCCTTGTAAGCGAAAGTATGAGTAAAGAAAAACGAGGCTATGGCGCCACAATTGTAGCTTCGGTAGGGTTATTTGGCGCAGTAGTAGCAGGTACGGTGGGTATAGCCATTGGTAATTGGCGTATATCGTACATTATTGGTGGTGTAATGGGTTTATTACTATTGCTTATGCGCATTGGTATTTTAGAAAGCGGTATGTTTAAACAAGTAAAAGAAAGCGCCGTTGAAAAAGGTAATTTTTTATCGTTATTTAAAAGTAAAAAGCGTTTTACAAAATTTATTACCATTATTTTAGTGGCCCTGCCTGTATGGTTTGTAATGGGTATTTTAATAACCTTTTGCCCCGAAATTATGAAAAGTTTGGGTATGCAAAATCCACCCAAAAATGCCCGTTTAGCTTTAACTTTGGCTTATGTTGGCATTACCATTGGCGATGTAGTGAGTGGTTTATTAAGCCAAAAATGGCAAAGCCGTAAAAAAAGTTTGCTGTTATTTTTAGTATTAACCGTAATGTTTACCGTAAGTTATTTTACAATTGCTAAAAATTCTGAAGTACTATTTTACACCGTAATTGTACTAATTGGCTTTGCTACAGGCTACTGGGCGGTGTTTATAAGTACCGCAAGCGAATTGTTTGGCACTAATTTACGGGCAACCGTTACTACCACTGTACCTAATTTTGTACGAGGAGGCACTATTTTAATAACCACACTTTTTCAATTTTTTGCAAGTTACAATAGCATTGGCAACATTTATTCGGCCATAATGGTGGGTTTAATAGTGTTTGCATTAGGTTTTTGGGCTTGGTATAAGTTAGAAGAAACCTTTAATAAAGATTTAAATTACGTGGAGGAAAAAATAAATTAAACATTATTTGGTGGTTTAAATATGTTATAGTATATTTGCGTCCCTTTTTAAGGGGAAATAATTTAAGAAAAAAGATATATTATGTCACGTATTTGTCAATTAACAGGAAAAAAAGCAATGGGAGGAAACAAGGTTTCTTTCTCTAATAGTAAAACTCGCCGTCAGTTTAAAGTAAACTTAAAACGCAAACGTTTTTTTGTTCCTGAAACAAACGAATGGGTAACATTACGTGTATCAACATCGGCAATTAAAAACATTAACAAATTAGGCATTTTTGCCTGTTTAAAGGCAGCTAAAGCCAACGGTATTTTAGCAGCATAATTTTCATAAAATAAAGTCATGGCAAAAAAAGGTAATAGAATACAGGTAATTTTAGAATGTACTGAACATAAAGAAAGTGGCAAACCAGGCACTTCGCGCTACATTACAACTAAAAACAAAAAAAATACAACTGAGCGTATTGAATTAAAAAAATACAATTCGGTTTTAAAGAAAATGACCGTTCATAAAGAAATTAAATAACGTAAATGTTTTTTGAAAAAGGTTTTTTTAAATCAATCAAACAACTAATTAAAATAATATAAAATGGCAAAGAAAGTAGTAGCAACATTAAAAACTGGTAAAGGAAATAGCTTTACAAAAGTTATTAAAATGGTAAAATCACCTAAAACAGGTGCATATAATTTTAAAGAAGAAATCGTTCACAACGACCACGTTGCCGATTTTTTAAAAAATAAATAATACATAATTATTAAAAAATAAAAAGATTCTTTTCTACAGCAGGAAAGAATTTTTTTGTTTTAAGGAAGTCTTTAAATTTTTTTATTAAGAACTAATAATTAAAAACCAAACACTAATTATAATGAGTTTTTTTTCTAAATTATTTACCAAAGAAAACAAAGAAAGCCTAGATCAAGGTTTGCAAAAAACGAAAGAAAGTTTTTTTGGTAAAATAACTAAAGCCATTGCTGGTAAAAGTACTGTAGATGCAGATGTTTTAGATAATTTAGAAGAAATTTTAATTACTGGCGATGTAGGCGTGAGCACCACCGTAAAAATAATTAAACGTATTGAAGAGCGTGTAAAACGTGATAAGTATGTGTCGTCTAACCAATTAAACGCCGTTTTAAAAGACGAAATAATACAACTTTTAGCTCAAAACAATAACACCAATAAGCTTACACATTTTACTGAGCCATTAGCACAAAAACCTTATGTAATAATGGTAGTAGGCGTTAATGGCGTGGGCAAAACAACCTCTATTGGTAAAATTGCACACCAATACAAACAAGCTGGAAAAACTGTAATTTTAGGCGCTGCCGATACCTTTAGAGCCGCCGCCGTTGATCAATTAATTATTTGGAGCCAACGCGTAGGCGTAGAAATTGTAAGCCAAGGTATGGGTGCCGACCCTGCCAGTGTTGCTTTTGATACCCTAAGTAGCGCCAAAGCTAAAGATGCAGATGTAGTAATTATTGATACTGCCGGGCGCTTACACAATAAAGTTAATTTAATGAACGAATTAACTAAAATTAAAAACGTAATGAAAAAAGTACTACCTGATGCTCCACACGAAGTATTGCTGGTACTAGATGGAAGCACAGGGCAAAATGCGATTGAACAGTGTAAACAATTTACAGCCGCTACCGATGTTACTGCCCTTGCCGTTACAAAATTAGACGGTACTGCCAAAGGTGGCGTTGTAATTGGTATTAGCGATGAATTTAAAATACCCGTAAAATACATTGGTGTAGGCGAAAAAATGACCGACCTACAAGTATTTAACCCTACCGAATTTGTAAATAGCTTATTTAATTAAATGCCTTTTAAAAAATTATATAATTTTTTTGTTAGGTTATTTAAAAAATAGTATATTTGCCATCCGTTTATTAGCCGCTGTTTACACAATGTAAAGTATGCCAAAACATAAATTAAAAAAATATAAAAATGAGTTTATTATTAGATTACGTTAAAAAACAATTAGCAACAGAAATTAAACACCCATCATTTAAAGCTGGAGATACAATTACAGTATCGTACAAGATTAAAGAGGGCGATAAAGAACGTATTCAGCAATTTAATGGTGTTGTAATACAACGTAAAAACGAAGTAGCAACAGCATCGTTTACAGTTCGTAAAATTAGTAATGGAGTAGGTGTAGAGCGTATTTTTCCTATCGCATCGCCGTTTATTGATAAAATTGAAGTAAATAAAGTAGGGGTTGTTCGTCGTGCTAAATTATTTTATTTACGTGCACTTACAGGCAAGGCTGCTCGTATTCGCGAAAAAATTCAAATTAAAAAAGAAAAATAGTTTTAAAAAAATATAATTTAAAAGCCGGCTAAAAAAGTCGGCTTTTTTTGTACTTTTATACAAGCAATTTATTAAAATTATTTTTGTGGAAATTAAAAACCAATTAATAGAAATTTTAACCAAAGAAAACTACACGTTTAAACAACTGGCCGATTTTTTGTACATGAGCGAGGAGGATTTAACCTTAGCTTTAAACAATAAAACGCTTGATTTGCGTAACTTAGAGCTTATTTCAAAAGCTTTGCGAGTGCCCTTATATAGTTTTTTTAGAAGCGAAAGTGCTAAAATTAATTATACCGAAAAACCTTATTATATTAATAAACTTTGGACAGGTGACGACACCCTTAAACCAAAAGAACAATTATTAGATGAAATTGTTTTACTAAAACAAATTATACTTTTAAAAGAAGAACAATTAAAGAAAATAGTTAATTAGGTAATTTAATAAATCACATTTTTTCTTAATGAAATTAAACCTTTTTACCTTTTCAAAATAGTAAATCATTCATAATTTTTATAAATTAAATGCTATCTTTGTTTTACAACTATGTTTGCTGATTTATTTATTACTTTTTTGCTTGTTCTTTTAAACGGATTTTTTGTAGCTGCCGAATTTGCTTTAGTTAAAGTACGTGGCTCGCAATTAGATATTAAAGCCCAAAAAGGCAGTAGCCGCGCCAAACTCGCAAAATCATTACTTGAAAAATTAGACGCTTACTTATCGGCCACACAATTAGGCATTACACTTGCATCATTAGCATTAGGTGCCATTGGCGAAAATGTTATCTCGCAAATAGTTATTCGTTCGTTCGAAAAATCTAATTTAGATATCAGTTCAATAACTGTTCACAGCATATCTTTACCCATAGCCTTAACGTTGCTCACATTTTTTCATGTTACCATTGGCGAACAAATTCCAAAAATGATTGGCATAAAGTATTCTATGGCTACAGCGCTGGTAATAGCATTACCTTTACGAATTTTTTATTTTATTTTTAGTCCCTTTATTTGGTTTTTAAACAAAGCCTCAAATACTGTTTTAAGAATTATGGGCATTAAAAAACTAGGTGATGACGAGGTGCACACCGAAGAAGAATTGCGCCTAATATTAACCGAAAGTGAAGAAGGTGGTGCCATTAAACCAAGCGAAAACGAACTTATACAAAATGTATTTGATTTTGACGACCGTATTGTAAAACAAATTATGGTGCCTCAAAACCGAGTAATAGCTTTAGATGTAGAGCTTGGCAAAAACGAAATTACAAAACAAGTAATTGAAGAAGGTTTTAGCCGCATACCTATTTACTTGGGTGATATTGATAACGTAATAGGTATTGTACATAGCAAAGATTTATTAAAAGCTTTAATAGAAAATAAATTTAGGTCGTTAAAAGACATTATGCGTCCTGTACATTTTGTGCCCGAAAGCATGAAAATTAATGAGTTATTACGCGATTTTCAAAAACATCATATACAAATGGCCATTGTTACCAATGAGTTTGGTTCTACAGCTGGTTTGATAACAATGGAAGATATTATTGAGGAGTTAGTGGGCGAAATACAAGACGAACACGATGAAGAAAAGCCAAACGTTGAAAAAAAGAACGAACACGAATACATTGTAAATGCACAAGCTACCATTGCTGATGTAAACGAAGCGCTACCTTTTGCCTTACCCGAAAATACACACTACGAAAGTGTATCTGGCTATATTAATTTTATTTTTGGGAGAATACCCGCCACAAATGACAAACGTATAAAAGATGGGTATGAAATAACGATTTTAAAACGCACTCGCCAAAGTGTTCAAACTGTTAGGTTACGAGTGATTGAAGAATAAGCTTATTAATTTTTTTACCTATAATTTTACCGAATGTACTCTATGAATAGGAATAACAACGCCTTGTTTTAAAATAACACGTTTATCAGTTACGCCCCAAACGGTAGTATCTACTACTTTACACGAAGCATCGTCTTCAAAATAAATTCTAATTTTTGTGTGCTCTAAGTTCCCTAAAGATAAGGCTCTGTCTAATTCGGCACGACGTTCGTTAATTTTTTCGACATCCGTTAATACATCTACTGATGGAAATTTTAAACTTTCAATTTTTTCCTTTTCTATTGTTTCAAAACCAGATAATACCATAACGCTATATTTTTTTAAAGTTAAACAAATTTTATACTCTTAAAACGAATTTAAGCATAAAAGGTTGCATTTTGTTCCTACTAATTTTAAACATTTTTTTTAACTGTTTAAAAGTTTTAGTTCGGCTTTTAAAATAGCATATAATTCGTGTACTTTATGGGTACCAATTCTATACACAAAGCCGCTATTATCGGCCAGTTCAACAAAATCTTCGCCGCTTGTATAAAAACGTATAATGCCTTTATTATGTAAATTATAAACAGCACGGCGCAGTATGTTTTTTTTATAGCGGCTTTTTCTAATTGAGGTAATATTTTTTAAATCTATTTTAACTTTTCGGGCTGTCCAAAAACCATCTACAATTATATAACCATTAAATACTTTGGTGTTTATGTGTAAAATATAGGTTAAAACCGTTGATAACACTAAAATAACTAGACCCATAATAAAAAATAATAAACCCGAGTTTGTAAATTGTTGTATGGGGTACGAACCTATTTTAAAAAAAACAACCTGTACCGGTTTTGGGTTTTCGCTCCAATAGTAACCTACAAAGCAAAAAATGGTTAGTATAGAGCGTATCACAATACTAAGCCGATTATGCCCCATGTATTGCTTTTCTTCAAATATAGGGTCGTTACTTGTCAATTGTTGTAAATTTTACTAATGATTTAGAGGCTTGGTTTACTTTATAGCGGTCGTCGCTTCGGTAATTTACTACCCAAATAATTTCGTTGTTACCGTTTATTAAGAGTTTAATATTTTGTTTATCAAAATTATTTAATTTGTATTGTTTTAAAAAATGACTTACTAGTTTAAATCCTTTCATACCATAAGGTTTAAAGCTATCTCCTGTTTTTTTTGAACGAATAGTAAGTGGAAAAATAAGTTGATTTGTATTAATAATTAATTGATTTTGTTGTGGAATTTGAAAAGTATTTAACTTTTCAATTTTAAAATAATTGTTTAATTCTTTTAACGAATTAACTTTTAATTCGTTTGTATTTATCGCATCCATTTTTTTAATAACCAAATCAGTTCTATCAATAGTGAGTAGATGGGTTTTAGTGCTAAACATTTTACCAACCAAGCCGTTTTGTACTATATTTGTTTTTACATCTTGCACCTGCGAAGCATTAAAACCAAAGGGATTTAGAATAAAATACAAAATAGATGAACTATGTTTTTCTGCCTTTAATTTTTGTTTATTAATATAAATTAAATTGTTTTTTGTAATTAATAATTCGTTTTGTTTTTGATTTAAAAAATCGTTTACAATATCGGCTTCTTGTTTAAAAATACTACTGTTGTTTGTAAAGGTATTTTCAAGTGTAGGGTTTAATTTTTTTAATTTGGGTATAACATGTAATCGTAAAAAATTACGTTCGTATGTATCTTGTAAATTACTTTTATCTACTCTAAATTTTAATTTATTTTTTTTAATGTAAGTGTCAATATCTGTTCTTACAAATGGCAATAAGGGTCTAATCACATTATTATTATTTTGTTGAATACCTACCAAACCTTTTACACCAGTGCCTCGCAACATATTTATTAAAACAGTTTCAACGTTATCGTTAGCATGGTGTGCCGTTAATAAATAATTAAATTTATGAATTTCAATTAAATTTAAAAACCAAGCATAACGTAAATTTCGAGCAGCCATTTGCGTGCTTACTTTGTTTTTTTTGCAATAACTGTGTACATCAAATTGCTGAATGTGAATTTTTACATTTAATTTTTTTCCTAAAACCACACAAAATTTTTCATCAGCATCACTATCCTTTCCTCTTAATTTAAAATTACAATGTGCCAATTCAAAATTAAAATTACCTTCCTTTAATAAATGCGCTAAGGCTACCGAATCGGCTCCACCACTTATGGCCAGTAGCAATTTATTTTGCCTGGTAAATAAGCTATTAGCAGTAATATTATTTAAAAAATGTTGTAGCATTTAAACAAAGTTAAAAACAATTTTGCTTACTAAGCTATTGCGTATTAAATTTGTAGTATGAGCAAACAAGTAACTATTGTTGGAGCAGGCTTAGTAGGATCTTTACTTTCTATTTTTCTTGCAAAAAAAGGATATAAAATAAATATTTACGAACGAAGGGCTGATATGCGTAAAACCGCCATGAGCGCTGGAAGGTCTATTAATCTTGCCCTTAGCGACCGTGGTTGGCGGGCATTAGAAGCCGTTGGTATTGCCTCCGAAATTAAAAAAATTGCAATACCAATGTATGGGCGTTATATTCATAATAAAGATGGCTCAACCGCTCAACAACCTTATGGTAAAGATAACCAAGCCATTTACTCAGTAAGCCGTGCCGATATTAATATGAAGTTGATGGATTTGGCCGAAAAACAAGCCAATGTTACCTTTTATTTCGAAAAAAAATGTACTGCTATAAATCGTAAAAATTTAGAAGCAAGTTTTGAAGATACGCTTACAAGTAAAACAACAACGGTAACTTCTGACTTACTATTTGGAGCCGATGGCGCTTTTGCCGCCAGCCGCTTAAACATGCAGTTAAATAGTGATAGATTTGAATACAACCAACATTATATTGATTGCGGATATAAAGAATTAATTATTCCGCCAGGTAAAAATGCTGAGTTTTTAATGGAGAAAAACGCGTTACACATTTGGCCACGTGGTAGTTTTATGATGATTGCCTTACCAAACCCCGATGGTAATTTTACGTGCACCTTATTTATGCCTTTTACTGGGTCAAAATCGTTTGAAAAACTAAATAGAAAAGAAGAAATTAGTGCTTTTTTTAATGAGGAGTTTGCCGATGCAGTGCCTTTAATGCCAACTTTAGTAGAAGATTTTTTAGCCAACCCTATAGCATCGTTAGTAACTGTAAAATGTACACCTTGGATATTTGATAACAAAATAGCCTTAATAGGTGATGCAGCCCACGCCATTGTGCCTTTTTATGGACAAGGTATGAACTGTGGTTTTGAAGATTGCTTGGTACTAGACGAATTAATTGAAAAACATGATAATAATTGGGAGTTGATTATGCAGCAATATCAAGCCCTGCGTAAGCCTGATGGCGATGCTATTGCTGATTTAGCCATTGCTAATTTTATAGAAATGCGTGATAAAACGGCTGACCAAAAATTTTTATTACAAAAAAAAATAGAAGCAAAATTTTCGGCTAAATACCCTGATAAATGGATTCCGTTATATAGCATGGTAACCTATAGCCCACACATACGCTATAGTACTGCCTTAAGCGAGGGTAAAAAACAACAAGCCATTATGGATGTAATTATGGCATTACCTGATATTGAAACTAATTGGGAAAGCCCCGAAATAGAAAAACAAATACTAAGCCATTTATAATCGTTTAAACACTATGAAAAATTACGCATTAGCCATACACGGTGGCGCAGGTACTATATTAAAAAATACTATGACGCCCGAAAAAGAATTACTTTAT
>JAYTRS010000403.1:0-3577 GCA_043746065.1 Bacteroidota bacterium
ACCATAAATTCTGCGCAACCCATTATTAAATGGGAGTTAACAGATATCACAGGAAAATTAATTTTCGAAAAAACAATAAATTCTGTTAACGAAACTATTGATGTCAATCAATTTATGAATGGTGTTTACTTTTTAAAATTACAACAAGAGAAAGATGTGTTTGTTAGAAAAATTACGATTATACACTAATTAGCTAAAAAAATAACCTTTTATTTTAATACTATTTTTTTAAAATAATTCCAAACAGCATCTTCAGTTACCGGAAAGGTAGTTACCGAAATTGGCTCTAATTTTATGGGATGCACAAAATTTAGTTTATAACTGTGTAAGTGAATAAAGCCTCCATCATTTGTACGATTAAATCCATATTTTAAATCGCCTTTAATGGGGCAACCAATAGCGCTTAATTGGCAACGTATTTGATGATGTCTTCCAGTATGTAAATCTATTTTTAGCAAATGGTAATTATCGCTACTGGCAATTAATTCGTAATCTAATTCTGCCCTTAAACCATTTTCTACAGGTTTAAAAAAGGCCTTACTCATACTTGTTTTTCCGTTTTTTATAAGGTAATGAACAAGTTTGTCTTTTAGTTTTGCGGGTTTATTTTTAACAACGGCCAAGTAGGTTTTAGTAATTGTTTTTTCTCTAAACAATTCGTTAAAACGCGTTAAGGCTTTGCTTGTTTTCGCAAAAATAATTAAACCGCTTACGGGCCTATCTAACCGATGAATTACTCCACAAAATACGTTGCCAGGTTTTAAATCACGATTTTTTAAAAAGGTTTTAATTTTCTCACTTAAAGGTATATCGCCTGTTTTATCACCTTGCACTAATTCGCCAGGTAATTTATTAATGATGATAATGTGATTATCTTCATAAACAATTTGTTGTTCGGAAATTGTATTCTTTTTAATTTCCACAATTACATTCGTTCTGGAACATTAATACCTAATAAAATCATAGCATTATAAAGTGTTTGTGAGCAAGTAAAAGATAATTGTAATCTAAATCTTTTAATCGCGTCATCTTCTTCTTTTAAAATATTAAACTCGTGATAAAAACGATTGTATAGTTTTGTTAACTCGTAAGCATAATTAGCTACAATACTTGGGTTATATAACTTAGCGGCTTCTTCAACTATTCCTTCAAAATCGTAAATTAATTTTATTAATTCTTTTTCAATGGGGTTAAAGCTAACCGTTTGCAAATCATTATCCCTTCGACTCCTCTCAGGGTGACCATCTATCAAATTGGCTTTTCTTAAAATGGATTTTATTCGGGCATAAGTGTATTGTATAAATGGCCCTGTATGTCCATTAAAATCAATACTTTCTTTAGGGTCGAACAGCATTTTCTTTTTTGGATCTACTTTTAAAATAAAATATTTTAACGCCCCCATGCTTATTGTACGATACAATTCTTTTAATTCATCTTCCGTAAAATTAGCCACTTTACCCAACTCTTCGGTAGTTTGTTGGGCTGTGTTATACATTTCATTTATCAAATCATCCGCATCAACTACAGTACCTTCACGGCTTTTCATTTTACCTTCGGGCAATTCAACCATACCGTAACTTAAATGATAACACTCCTTAGCCCATTGGTAGCCTAATTTTTCTAATATTTTAAACAACACTTTAAAATGATAATCTTGCTCGTTACCAACCGTATAAATTAATTGGCTTAGTTGCGGAAATTCTTTAAAGCGTTCAATAGCGGTGCCAATATCTTGTGTAATATAAACGCTGGTGCCATCGCTACGTAACACTATTTTTTCATCCAACCCTTCAGCGGTTAAATCAATAGCAACGCTTCCATTTTCTTTTTTATAAAAAATATTTTTGTTTAATCCTTCTTGTATAATTTCTTTGCCTAATAAATAAGTATTACTCTCGTAATACATTTTATCAAAATTAACACCTAATAGTTTATAGGTTACATCAAAGCCATCATAAACCCAGCTATTCATCGTTTTCCAGAGGTTAACAACTTCTTTATCGTTTGCTTCCCATTTTAAAAGCATGTGTTGAGCTTCTACAATAAGCGGGGCTTGTTTTTCGGCTTCCTCTTTTGTTTTTCCGTTTAAAATTAATTCTTCTATCTCTCTTTTATAATGTTTATCAAAAATAACATAGTACTTTCCTACCAAATGGTCGCCTTTTAAACCGCTACTTTCAGGTGTTTCATTATCACCCCATTTTTGCCAAGCCAACATGCTTTTGCATATATGTATACCTCTATCGTTAATAATATTAGCTTTTATAACGGTATGGCCGGCACCTTTTAAAATTTGAGCAACTGAAAAACCTACTAAATTATTACGTACATGCCCTAAATGCAATGGTTTATTGGTATTGGGCGAAGAATATTCTAACATTACCGTTTTACCACTACTATTAGGATTTTTTAGGCCAATAGTTGAATTATTTTTAATGGAATTAAAATAATTTAACCAAAACGTATCAGATAAAGTAATATTTAAAAAGCCTTTAACAACATTAAAAGCCACAATCTGAGGTTCGTCTGCTATTAAATAAGAGCCAATATCGTTCCCAATTTGTTCAGGAGATTTTTTTGTTTCTTTTGTAAAAGCAAAAGTTACTAATGTAAAATCACCTTCAAATTCTTTTCGTGTTTTTTGAAATGAAAGGGGTAAATTATTTAAATTATAAAGTTGAGTGATGCCTTTTTTAACGGCATTTTGCAAAATATGTTCAGCACTAATCATAAAACAAAGGTAAAAGAAATTTTATAGTGGCTCAATGCCATTTACCATTTCGTAAAGTTCTTTTTCAACAGTTGGATTCAAAAGATTAGCGCTCTCTTGCCAAGCATAAATAATGTAATTTCTATCTTCTATTTTTGTTAAATATCGTATAACATCGTACGATTTTTTAGTAGTTTTTGTATCGGTAAAATGTGATGATTTTTTTTGAAATGAGAAAAAATTATTTTTAGTTTTGTCGTATTTCTCAACATTTTCAAAACGCAAGGAGCCAACAAAATTACGTTTTACAGAATCTAATCCCGAAGTTGTAGTTGGGTAAATAACTACATTCATTTTACCATTTTTATGCGCTTTAAAAAATAGAATACCTGCACATTTGCAAAGTGGATTATTGCCAGATTCCCATGGCTGTTCAGTAACATAGGTTTCTGCATTCCAGTTTTCGGGTAAAGTATATTTTAATTTTAATTCTTTTACTTTTACCGCTTTTTGAGCAGTAATAACTAACGAAAGGCTTAAGCAAAAAAATAGACAAATTTTTTTCATACACGTACATATTTAAATTTAGTTAAAAATACAAATAAGCCCAATATAATACGTAAATTTGTGTACGTTCTTTATTATAAATTATTAAAGTGTAACTTTAACTTTGCATTTTAAATTTATAATTTTTTATTGGGTCCGACCGGTTTTGACAGTGAGCGCATCAAATAAGTAAGCATGTAGAGCGTTGTAAGACGAGCTCTTTAAACTGAACTTTCAAAACTTTTATTTGGCGAAGAGAATTCTTACGCTATGGCTGCTTAATCTAGGATTTAGCAACCGTTGCTTATTTCGGAGCTAAAC
>JAYTRS010000404.1:0-3573 GCA_043746065.1 Bacteroidota bacterium
CCAGACGAAATGTTTAAACAAAAAGGTAATACAATTAAAATACATTTTGGTAAACCAATAGAGCCTTGCGTATTTTATACTGACCGAACACCACAACAATGGACAAAAATTTTATATAATTATGTTTATAGCGATAGTATTGCAAAAGGCATTAGGTTGGTAGACTACGCAAAATAAATACCTAAATTTTTTATAAAATTTATTAGTAAAACAAATTGGCATTACTAAATACATTCCAATACAGTGTTGGTTTTTTTATTTTTTGATTTTGATTATATAAATATTGATTATTATTTTCGTCTAACATAGGTATGTGACAGTTTTTAGCCTTATTCCATTTTTTAGGGATAAATTTCATATCGTGAATAAACTTATTTTGAACTGCATTTCTTACTTGCTCAGCATCTACCCCAACATTTGCTTGTACATTTTGTAATAAGCCAATGTTGTATTTAAATTGGGCACTTAATAAGCCGTGCGAACAATTGGTATATAATCCTACAGTGGTATCCATATAACAATTAGAATGTATTTTATTATTATCTAAAGTCATTTGTTTACCCATTTGCCCTGTCCACATGGTACAATTAATAGCGGCTACAAATTTATCTTGATATTGGTATTGAATTAAAAAAGCACCCGTTCTAAACCTATCTAGGATTGGCTTTGCAAGTATATCATTTTCAATAATTACAGTTATTGTATTAAATTGAAACGCGGCAATACCTGTAACTTGTTTTGTTTTTATTTTATTAAAATAATAATTATAGGAGTAAGCTATTGCGTTTTTATAATAGGTTTGATTACTAACTGAATTAATAAATGGATTGTAAATAATTTGTTTTGTGCCATAACCAAATACAAGGCCTTGCGATAAAACAAGTTCGCTATAAATTTTATTTGGACCTAAATTTTTTAAATTTATATAACTTCGTATTTCGGAATTTGTTTGAAAAAAATTTGAAACATAGTAAAAATTAAAATTTAAGCCTATGCGTTTAAAATGGCTTCCCACGGCAAAATTAGCACCAATATTAAAACCAATGGTATTAGATTCATTATTAAATAAGGCCTCTTGCTGTGCTACTAATTTAGCAGTACTTAAAAAAAGTAGTAATGCAATTACGTTAGTTATCTTTTTTTTGAAAATCAATTAATTCAAATGCTATACTGTGAGGAGAGATTTTTAAGCCATTTAGCTTAATATGTGCTTGCTCGTAAAAAGGTTTTCGTTCTTCTAATTTTAAACTAATAAAATTTTTTAAATCATCGTCTTTTAAATTATTTAATAATGGGCGCTGGTTGTTTGGTTGATTTAAACGTTGAAATAAATTTTTTAAAGGTAAATCTATATACAACAAAATACCATTTTGTTTTATACATTGTAAATTATCGTTAAAACAAATAGTGCCGCCACCTAACGATACCACATAAGGGTTTTTGAGTTGTTGTATTTTTTTTAAATAAGTTGTTTCTAATTCTCTAAAATACGCTTCGCCTTTGGCATTAAAAATTTGTTGTATGGTGGTGTCTTCTAACTGTTCTATAAACGCATCTAAATCAATTACATCTAACTTTAATTGATTTGCTAATTGTTTACTAATTGTGGTTTTACCACAGCCCATAAAACCTGTTAAAAAAATATGTTTATCAAATTGCATACATGCTGTTTGCTTGTAAATAAATTGTTAGTTGAGTGTCGTGAAGCAAGCTCACATTTTTTAAAATTCCTTTTTTATTACTCAAGTTTATGTTTATGTAATATTAAACGCTTTTCAAATATATAAAAAAACAATAGTAATCCCTTAGTATTAGTTTCTAACAATTAGCTATTAATTAATAATTGTGCTACAGCAATTCTATATAGTAAACTAAATTACATTTAATAAAAATTTAACCATGAGCGATATTGCCCATTTTTTTACCCCAATTGATATTGAAACCCTAAGCGATACGCTTTCGTTTAAAGAGTTACAATTTGGATCCTTATTTTCAATTTATTCAAACGCTAATCATTTTCCTGATTTAGAAACAGTAAATATTGCCATTATTGGCGTTACCGAGCAACGCAATGCGCAAAATAATAACGGGTGTAAATTGGCTCCCGATAGCGTTAGAAGTTTTTTATACAAACTTTACAGCGGTAGTTTTAATGTAAAAGTAGCCGATTTAGGAAATATTAGACCGGGACATAGTGTTGAAGATACTTACTTTGCCCTAAAAAGCACAGTTGATACGTTAGTACGAAAAAACATAGTGCCCATAATTATTGGAGGTTCGCAAGATTTAACCTATGCACAATTTTTGGGCTATCAAGATTTAGAACAAACCATAAACGTTGTAGCCATTGATAGTGTTTTTGATTTAGGAAATCCTGATACAGAAATTACAAATAATTCTTACTTAGGAAAAATAATTTTACATCAACCCAATTATTTATTTAATTACAGCAACATTGGTTACCAAAGTTATTTGGTTGATCAAAGCAGTTTAAATATGATGACAAAATTATATTTTGATGTGTATCGCTTGGGGCAAATTAGAGATAAAATTGAAGAAGCTGAGCCCATTATTAGGCAAGCAGATATGCTCACATTTGATATTACGGCCATAAAACATTCAGATGCGCCTGCAAACCCTAATGCTTCGCCAAACGGATTTTATGCCGAAGAAGCCTGCCAAATGATGCGTTATGCGGGTATGAATGATAAATTGTCATCGCTTGGTATTTATGAAATTAACCCCGAATACGATACAAGTCATAAAACATCGCACTTAGCCGCACAAATGATTTGGTGTTTTTTAGATGGCTTTTATAATCGCAAAAACGATTTTCCGAGCCGTACTAGTAACGATTATATTCGCTTTCATGTAGTATTACAAGATGAGAAATACGAAATAAATTTTTATAAAAGTAAAAAAAGCGATAGGTGGTGGATGGAAATACCCTACCCGCCTCATAAAGATTTAAAATTTGAACGCCACACCTTAATACCTTGTAGCTATAAAGATTACGAGCTAGCCACCAATAACGAAATACCCGACCGTTGGTGGCAAACCTATCAAAAATTAAGCTAAGCGTACTATTTGTTTAAATAATTTTTTTTTATCCTAAAAAAAATTATCTTTAATATATAATTATTAGCCTATGCAACATCAAGATATAAATTTACTTGAAGAACTGGATAGTTTATCTCAAATTCACACTTTAAAAAGAAATGATATTGATGTGATTATGCACGATTTTGCAACACGCATTCTTCCCTCTTTATGGATAGAAAGAATGAGCGTTTGGCTTTTTAATCCCGAAAAAACAGCTGTTGTTTCAATTGGCGAATATGATAGTCGTACTAAAAAATTTAATAAAAATTCTGTTTTAAACAAAAAAGATTTTCCAATTTATTTTGATGCTTTAAACGAAAACAAAATTATTTTAGCCGAAGATATATACGCTCACCCACTTACTAAAGAATTTAACGATGTGTACTCAAAACCTAATAACATTTTTTCGTTATTAGATATTCCCTTCCGCATTTCGGGTGAATTAGTTGGTGTAATCTGTTACGAAAAAAC
>JAYTRS010000405.1:0-3557 GCA_043746065.1 Bacteroidota bacterium
TAGTAAAACCGAATATATTAGTTGCCCAAGTTGTGGGCGCACCTTATTTGATTTACAAGAAACGACTCAAAAAATACGCGAACGCACCCACCATTTAAAAGGTATTAAAATTGGTATTATGGGTTGTATTGTAAATGGTCCTGGTGAAATGGCCGATGCCGATTATGGTTACGTAGGTACAGGCATTGATAAAATTAGCCTATACAAAGGGAAAGAGGTTGTGAAGAAAAACGTTACAAGCCTTACCGCCGTAGATGAACTCATTAACCTTATTAAAGAAAATGGCGATTGGGTAGAGGTTAATAAGGTGAGTTAATTATTTAAATACACAAAACTTTTTAGTTACAAAACTATCTTTACTTTTTATTTTAATAAAATAGGTTCCATTAATTAATTCAGAAACATCAATGGCTACTTTTGTGTTTTTTGTTTCGGCAATAATTTCTTTTGATGAAAATTCTTTTCCAAATAAATCATATACAGTGTAATGTATATCTAAAGGTTCGGACATTTCTATAAATATAGTATCATTTACAGGGTTAGGATACAATTTTACATTTAATTGTTTAATACTATTTTCTTTAATACTTACAGAAACATTATCAATATATTGAAACCATTTTATTGTATCGTAAACGTTAGGTACTACAGTTCCAAAAGGGCCTTGTTTTGGAAACCTACTCCATTTTAATTTAGCAATAGGGTAATGATAACCAGGTAAATACCAAACATAAGTAACATCAAATCTATTACCTTGAAAAGTGTTACCAGTGTATTGAGGCATACCTGAAGAATATACAATTCTTAAAACATTATTATAGGTGGCATTAGGAAGTATTATCGTTCCAAAACCATCGTATTTAAACTTATAATTTTGTAGTCCACCGCTGCCCGAACCTAAAGAACACATAATAGTTTTGGATAGACTATCGCCCATGTTAAATGGGTAAAATAAACTAATATGATAGCCACCACAATTTATATAATAATCGCAAAAAGGAGTAATTACCGTGTCATTTGTATATGTATAATAATGGTTTGGATGATGGTGTAATGAATCGTCTAATTCTATATTAATAACATTACTACCTGTAAAAGCAGAATTAGTGGGTGTTTTAACGGTATATATACTAGTAGTAATAGTTGTCGCGGCGTTAAAATTCCAAATTTGATTACTACCTGCCGAACCAGGGTTTTGGTATGCGCAATTATGTACATAAAAAACTTCGCCCAAAACATAAGCATTATTTGCTTTGGTTAAAGTAGGTTGCGCATTTAGCATGCCAACCGTTAAACAAAGTAATATAAATGAATAGTTAAAATACCTCATTTAATATTAACGTAAAATAAAAACATTTATTGTGGTAATTTAAAAATTTACACATAAAATAAAAGGGCTTAGATTTTATTCTAAGCCCTTTTATACTAATTTCATTTAAATTGAAACGCTTTTTATGTTAACTATTACCTCGTTAAATGATTATACTACTGGCCCATTTTGGCTACTGCCTCAATAATATCGTGCTTGGTAATAATGTGCATGTTACCGCCTAAATCTTTTAAAAGTACTGCGTTATTATCTTTTGTAATTAGTTTGCTCACCTCTTCTATTGGGGCTTTTTCGCCAACAATTGGAAAAGGTGCTTGCATTAAACTTTTTACCGTATGGTTTTTAATATCGTTATTTTCAATTAATTTATTAAATAAATAATTATCGTTTAACGAGCCCACGTATTGCCCTTTTTCTGTTACCGGAATTTGAGAGATAAAAAATTTATTCAATATCTCTAAAGCTTGTTGCACAGTATCATTTGCATCAACGGTTAATAGTTTTTGGTTTTTATGGTTGGCCACTAAATCAATAGCTTTTGGTTTGGTAACTTCTAAAAAGTTGCGGTCACGCATCCAATCATCGTTAAACATTTTACCCATGTAGCGTGTGCCGTGGTCGTGAAAAATGACTACCACCACATCGCCTTTTTTAAACATATCTTTCATTTGTAATAAACCAGCCATAGCGCTACCAGCACTATTACCTGCAAAAATAGCTTCCTCTTTTGGTATGCGGCGTGTCATAACGGCGGCATCTTTATCGGTTACTTTTTCAAAATGATCGATAATGTTCATATTCACATTAGCTGGTAAAAAATCTTCGCCTATACCTTCAGTGATATAAGGGTAAATTTCGTTTTTATCAAAAATGCCAGTTTCTTTATATTTTTTAAATACCGAACCATAAGTATCAATACCTAATATTTTAATGTTTGAATTTTTTTCTTTTAAATATTTACCAGTACCACAAATAGTACCACCAGTACCAACGCCAACCACTAAGTGTGTAATTTTACCATCGGTTTGATCCCAAATTTCGGGCCCCGTTTGTTCGTAATGCGCTAGTGAGTTGCTTAAGTTATCGTATTGGTTCGGTTTCCAGGCATTTGGTATTTCGCTTACAAGGCGCGATGATACAGAGTAGTAGGAGCGAGGGTCTTCAGGCTCCACATCAGTAGGACATACAATTACCTCGGCACCAAAGGCGCGCAGGGCATCTACTTTTTCTTTACTTTGTTTATCGGTGGTTGTAAAAATACATTTATAACCTTTTATTACGGCGCCAATGGCTAAGCCCATACCCGTGTTACCACTAGTACCTTCAATAATGGTACCGCCTGGTTTTAAACGCCCGTCTTTTTCGGCATCTTCAATCATTTTAATAGCCATACGATCTTTAATACTATTACCAGGATTAAAGGTTTCTACTTTAGCGTAAACATCGCAAGGTAAATCTTTAGTTATTTTATTAAGTTTTACCAAAGGCGTATTGCCAATGGTATCAAGAATGGTTTTACAAATTTTCATTAGTTTAATTTAAAATTAATTTAGAAGCTAAATATAGTTTTAATAACCTATTACAAAAAATAATTTTATTAAAATATACTATGGTTTGTTATAAATTTAGCAGATAGTTTGCTAATTAACCGTAAAGGTTGGGGTAGTAATTACGTTTGATTTATGATTTTTCATATCTACCATAAATAATTTATAGTAGAACGTTTTTGCTTGGGCGTTTGGTCTAAATTCTGTTAAAGGCCAAATAATATCACCACGCACTTGCTTACCTTTGTAGCCATCGCCAGGTTGTGTAATGGTTTGTATGTAGCGTGTAGTATCGTTTGTTAATACATCAATAACCGGTAAAAATTGATTTGCTGTACTATTAAAAACAAAAATTGTAGATACAATGTTAGGCCCGTCGCTTGTGTTATCTCTAAAAATATCGCCATCTCCATCTTGGTAACTAATGGTTAAAACAGCAGTATCTTTACCGCCAGCAGTACTTGATGTAAAACTTTTATATTCAATAGCTGGCACAGGGTCGCTACTTTGTTTTTTTACACAACTAAAAACAAAACAACTAACTATAATATATAAAACAAAGCGCATTTATTAAATTTGAATATATAAATTTACAACAAATAAAATTAATCAACAAATAATTGCATACACTCGAAAGTGAAATATTTAACATTGCCTCGCAACAGCAATTTAACAGCTTG
>JAYTRS010000406.1:0-3555 GCA_043746065.1 Bacteroidota bacterium
TTTCTATCCTCCTCTGTAAAAATGATATCAAAATTTTTACCCATAACATCTTCAGGTTCATAACCAAAAATAGCAACTGAACCAGAGCTCCAACTATTAATTTTATATTCGTTATCTAGTGTTAGGATGGAATAATCTTGCAGACTGTCTATTATTTGGCTATAAAATTCCGAAGTGGGAATATATTGGCTTTTCAGTATTTTAGAATCTTTCGGTTTATTGGCCATTTTTTATTAAATTTTATAAGGTTTGTAAGATTTAATTTAGTGGGGCAATAAAAATTATTCAAAAAAACAAGAACTAAATTAACTGCCATTTATTTATCAAATCTATAATAAATAGTTCAGTCTCTTTTCATTTATTACAATTTTTCTTAGCTATTTAAACATATTTGTATTGTAAAACAAAAAAGTGTAGAAAAATGGTTTTTTCTACACTTTTTTTGTGGTGCCCACTGGGATCGAACCAGTGACACAAGGATTTTCAGTCCTTTGCTCTACCGACTGAGCTAGGGCACCCTCTTTTTTAATTTAAGAGGTGCAAAAATACGTATTTTATTTGTATTGCAAAATTTTTTGTAAAAAAATATTTAAAAAGCCTTTGTTTTAGCCATTTTGAACTACCTTTAAGCCTCAATGAATTTAGTATTAGATTTTGGTAATACACGTATTAAGGCTGGCATTTTTAAAGATAATGAACTGCTAAGTAATTATGTTTTTTACTTAGAAGACGAGTTAGTAAAGTTTATAGAAACCCTGCCAACAATTACTAATTGCCTTATCGCATCGGTTACTAATAATCATATTACGGTTTTTGAAAGTATAAAAACAAGAATTAATACTTTAATTTATACCCAGCAGTTATTAATTCCATTAAAAAATTTATACAAAAGTGCTGCTACATTAGGTTCGGATAGGATGGCGGCTTCTGTAGGCGCTTATACTTTTTTTCCAAATAAAAATGTACTAACTATTGATGCTGGCACCTGTATAAAGTACAACTTTGTAAATGCTAATAACGAATATATGGGCGGTGCTATCTCTGCCGGAATAAATATGCGTTTAAAAGCCCTAAATAAGTTTACACATGCTTTACCTTTGGTTGAATTTGACAAAAATTATGAAAAATTAACGGGGCAAACAACTAACGAATCCATTTTAAGTGGTGCATTGCTAGGAGCTGTATGTGAGGTAGAATGTATGATTGAGCGCTATAAAACTCAATATAATGATATAGAAATTGTTATAACTGGCGGTAATGCCGATTATTTGTGCAAGCAACTTAAAAATCGTTTCTTTACCAATCAAAATATTTTATTATACGGCTTAAATACAATTTTAAATTATAACCTTTGAACTTAAAATTAAAATACTTACTCCTTTTTTTATTACCATTACTTGGTGCCGCACAAACAAATACGTTTAGCCCTTATTCGCGCTACGCATTGGGCGAATTAAACCAACCTACTTTTGCACACAATGTGGGTATGGGTGGGGCTTACATTGCTTTAAAACCCGACAGTACAATGCCTATTTTTATTAATGCGGGTAATCCAGCTGCTTATGCTTTAATAAAATTAACATCGTTAGAAGTGGGCGGTAGTTTTTTGCACTCGCAATTTAAAGGTACTAATTCATCACTTACCAAATACTCTGCAAATTTTGCTTATGGTGCTTTGGGTTTTCCAATAAGAAGTAGAGGTGGCGCTTGTTTTGGTTTAATGCCTTATACAAATGTTGGCTATGATTTAAAATCAACAGCTACATCCATTGATGTAAATGTTGGTGGGGACATTGCATATTTATATAATGGTAATGGTGGTTTAAATAAAGTATTTGCAGGCTATGGTGTTATGCCGTTTGCTGATGTGTTACGAAAATTTAGAAAAAATAATTTGAATATACCCGATAGTATGAAACTGCTATCAAAAACAAAATATAAACAACATGAATTTATAAATAAATTATTAAGCGATTTTAGTGTGGGCTTTAATGTAAATTATATTTTTGGGCATATCGAAAATACATCACGTGTGGTTTATCCTAACTCATTATTGTATAATAATACCTACCGCCAAAGAAGTTTATCAATGGGTGATTTTACTGGTAATTTTGGTATGCAAACTGCTATTAGTATTGATAGCATAAAATCTAAAACGAAAGCTGGACGTCGTCTTTTAAAAGAAAAAGTAAAATTTACTTTTGGGTATTTTATAGCCTTAAACAATGCACTTAAAGTAAGTTACGATAACACTGTTTACAATTATGTTTTAAATGGTATTGGGCAAGAAATTATTAGAGATACTGTACTTTATAAAGTAAATCAAAAAAGCACCATAAGTTTACCGCTTGAACAAGGTATTGGTATTGGTTTTAAAAAAGGAGAGCGAATAAGTGCCGTTGCCGATTTTGCAATTACTAATTGGAAAAATTTTAAATTTTTAGAAAACACAAGTTCGCTAAAAAATAATTATCGCTTAGCAGCAGGTGTAAATTTTGTGCCACAAAAATATGCCGCAGGTAATGGAGCTTTTTTTAAAAAAGTAAACTATCGTTTTGGGCTTAGTTATCAAACAGGTTACATTGAGTTAAAAAACTCAACCCTTGCAAATTATGCCGCTACCATTGGCTTTGGCTTGCCTGTAGGCATAGGGCGTTTATCATCAATGGTAAACGTTGCCTTACAAGTTGGACAAATGACAACAACCAACAGCTCTTTAATTAAAGAAAATTATTTTAGAATAAACTTTGGCTTTACCTTTAGTGATCGTTGGTTTCAAAAATTTAAATACGATTAATTTTGCTTAAACACCTTTGTATAATTATAAGCGTGTTTTGTATATGTCAAGCTTGTACTAACGATTTAAAAGATGTAATGGCCTTGCCATCAAACAAAATGACACCGTCGCAAGTGGGCGACAGCGTTACAATGCTTTATACCGATAGTGCATCTCTTAAAATTGTATTAACGGCTAGTAGAATGTTACTGTTTAATAAAAACGTAAGCGAACCCTTTACTGTTTTACCAAAAGGTTTTTTTATTACATTTTTTGACGAAGAAGAAAAAATATCGTCAACCTTAAAAGCAAATTATGGTGTGCGTTACGATATTACTAAACGCATGGAAGCAAAATATGCGGTACAAGTAGTAAATAAAAAAGGCGAAAAATTAGAAACCGAACGTTTAGTGTGGGACGAAGCCAATAAAAAAATTTATACCGATGCCCCCATAAAAATTACTACCCCCACACAAGTTATAAGTGGTAAGGGCTTAAATAGTAATCAAGATTTTACGAAGTATGAAATTAAAGAAGTAACTGGAATTATAAAATTAAAAAACAATGAACTCTAACACTCAAAGTAAATTATTTATTTTTTTAGAACGCCTATGGCTTGTTGGCGTTGCTGTTGGTTTAATAGCCTGTGTTTATTTTTTAATACAAAAAGATAACGATAGCGCACTTTTCTTTTTTGGTTTTTTTATATTGTCATCAATTATTTATTTAATGCGCAAACGCCAACGTGTGCGCCACGAAGAAACAGTGGCATTTAATCA
>JAYTRS010000407.1:0-3546 GCA_043746065.1 Bacteroidota bacterium
CGAGGATGCCTTAAAACAAGAAGTTTACGTCTACAAAATAAAATACAAAGATTTAGACGGTAAAATAAATTACAAAACTGGACACGTTAGTTTAATTAAGTAAATACTATTTTTTACCACTTAACACTGTTTAAAGCTTCTTATCAAAAAAATAATGTAATTTTTTGGGAGGAAATTTCTTCGTTTTTTTTACTTTTATGTTAAAATATGCTATAATATTTAGCGAAACCTACTTTTGAGTGAGTGAATGCGAAGCTATTTAAACGTATTTTTTTTATATTTACTGTAAAATTATTACGTAATGAAACTATTTTTCAATTTATCAATTTTGTTTTTGTTTGTAGGAGTATTAAACGCTCAAACAAATAAACAGCAAAGCAATTCATCAACAAAAGGCACTGTTGTAGCAGATGTAAAAGCTAATTTTATTGAAACACAACAATATTTAAACACCGCAAGTTCGTTTAAAAATTATATAAGTTTTTATAACGATTCCTTAGATGGCTTTGATGAAGCGGAATACAAAGCAATGTTATTAGGAAGAAGCTTTTATGGTGCAGAATTTATTTATGTAATGAATAATTTAAAGCGCGAATTTATTATAAAAAAATACCATTTAAATACTAGTTTATCCAATCAACAAGCATTTAAACCAATTGGCGGAAGTTCAGTAAACGCTGCGCCCTGCGTAAACGAAGATTTTGAAGCAACCGCACCTGGTCAATATACTGGTGCTGGCGGTGTTGCTGGTTGGACAATTTCTAACAGTAATAATGGTTTTCCTAACGGTGCCGCATGCGTTACCCCCACTACGGGTGCTGCTGGTAGCCCAGAGTTATGGGTAATGACGACTCCAATTGCCGATCCTTATTTGGGTACATTACCAAATTCACCTTTAGGAGGCTCTAAAATTATTAAAATGAATAATAGTACCCCAGGAACTTTAGTTACACAAATAAGACAAACCTTTCCTGTAACGGCTGCAAACTCTTTATATCAATTTGCTTATGCAGGTGCTTGGGATGGTTCAGGGCACGCCTGCTGCGATCAGCCGTCGTTTAAGGTAGATGTATTTAATTGTGCGAATGTGCCTTTGCCTTGCTCATCAATTAGCTTAACCCCTTCTGGAAGTGGTTGTACAAGCGGCGTATCAGGGTATTCAGTTACGGTTTCGGGTATTTCGTGGACAAACTGGACTGTAAAATATATTGATTTAACGCCCTATATTGGTACATGTGTAACTATTAGAGTTACAAATAGCGATTGTAATGGTGGCGCTCACTTTGGATATGCTTTTTTTGATTCGAAATGTGGTGGTAATATTATAGGCAGCGGTTTAGGCGGAGCTGGAGGTAACGTTGCTGGGCCGGTAAGTTTTTGTGCAGGATCAAGCGCTGCAGGTATTGTTGCACCATTAGGTTATGCATCATATCAATGGACAGGCCCTGCTGGAGTTAGCTACACACCTGCTTTAGCAAATGCACCTTCTATAACAGTATCGCCAGTTACAGTAGGACAAGTATTTACGGTTACTATGGTTTCGGCATCGGGTTGTACCTTTACCGCAAAAGACACTATTAAAACATCATCAGCCTACATAAATGGTATTGCTACACAATCTACTTGCCCCGGTGGCGCAAGCGGTTCAGCTACAGTTTATGCATCGGGCAGTAGCAGTGGTTATACTTTTTCATATACGTGTATTTCAAACCCAACGGTAAATCTTTCGTCGCAAACAACAGCAACAGTTATTAACTTAACACCAGGTACTTACTCCGCAACTGTTGTTGGGGGAGGTGGCACTTGTGGTACCGCTTCGGGTACATTTCAAATTGGCACTTCGTCACCAAATTTATTCTTTTTAACTAAGCCTTATTGTGGCAATAAAGCCTACTTAACAACGGTAGGCGGAAGTAATTTTCAATGGTATAATAATTTAACCCCAATACCTGCGCCACAAGGTACCGCACAAAACTATACAGTAAATGCTCCTTTTAATGGCGCTGTTTATTATTTATCTTACACCACACCACAAGGCTGTAAAGATTCTGTAAAATACACGTTGCAATCAACTACGCCAGGGGCAGTTAGTGTACCAAGCATAGGTTTAATTTGTACTGGTGCCACAAATGGTACTGCAGCTATTGTAATTATGCCTGCTGCAAGTACGCCAAGTGGCTTAAACACTTATTCCGTATTTTCTTCTCCAACACCTAGTTATTCATCCGTTTTAGCACCAACAGTTTCTAATACTTTTGTGCCAACAGGCTTAAGCGCTGGCACGTATAGTGTTGCAGCTTTTGATGGTTCGTGTTATTATGGCACAACGTTTACAGTAAACCCATATACCTTTAACTATACGGTTAGCCCTGTAACATCAACTATTTGTCAAGGAAATAATATTACAGCATCGGTTAATTTTGGTAATCAAATTATAGGTACGCCTTGCTCTAACATTGGTGTAGGGCCTGCGTGTTTAAGTCCTAATGTTATTCAAGTAGGTACCACTACGAGCCAAAATGGAACCACAAGTTACCCTGCGCCATACGGCAACTGGTACAAAAATGCAAGGCATCAACTATTGTTTAGAGCCTCGGAATTAACGGCTATGGGCATTGGGCAGGGTTATTTAACCAGTTTAGCATTTAATGTTATTACCATTAGTGGCACTACAAGTTACCCAGGTTATACTATCCGCTTAAAATGTACTGGTGTTAGTGCTTTGCCTAATACCTTTGATAATGCGGGTTTAACGCAGGTTTATAGTAGTAACTATATTGTAACTACAGGTTGGAATACTCACAACTTTACAACACCATATTATTGGGATGGGGTTTCGAATTTATTAGTAGATGTTTGTTATAATTTAACGCCAAGTTATACCCAAAATAGTACTTCGCCCTATTTCACAACAGCTTTTGCCTCATGTTTAATTTATTACAGCGATACACAACCGGCATGTTTAACTACACAAGCTCCTTTTGGAACTACTAATAACCGACCAGTAGTTAGGTTTGGTAATTGCGCAGGTACAAACCCATCGCAATTTACATACAGCTGGACTCCAGCTACTTTTTTATCAAGTACAACAACTACTGCTAGTATTGTTACACCCACTACTGCTCCAGGCACAATGTTGTCAACAAATTATTCAGTAGTAGTTACGCCAACATTTATAAATTGCCCAGTAACAAAAACATTTACCGTAACCGTTGCAAACCCTGTAACCCCAACTATTACTCCAATAAATCCTTTTTGTACTAATGCATCAGCAGTTACAATTACGGTTAACCCTTCGGGTGGAACGTTTAGTACTAACGTAGCTGTTGGTTTAATTAATGCTACAACGGGTTTAATTACACCCTCTTTAGCCGCAATAAGTACAAATACATTTATGTACAGCGTTGGCGTGGGAAGTTGTATTGCTACCGCTTCGGGTAGTTTTAATGTATCCCAATATAATCCATCAACACTTACAAGTAGCATTGCACCAATTTGTGTTACCAATGGTAATATTAATTTAATGAGTTTAGTACAAAGCACTGT
>JAYTRS010000408.1:0-10912 GCA_043746065.1 Bacteroidota bacterium
GCTTAAAATACTAGGGTTTTTAATTTTAATAACTTCATCTAAATTATGATGCATCCAATTTGGTAAATGCCAAAATTCTGGCAAACCTAAAGCCCCACCTATTACTGATAATGCCGCTAATACAATTAATGGAACCGTCATACTTGTTGGCGATTCGTGTAGGTGATGTTCTTGTGCGTGCGTACCTCTGAATTTCCCAAAAAATACAATAAACAGCATACGGAACATATAAAAGGCTGTTAGCATAGATGTGATCATTCCTAATAACCACAAAATTTTACTGTGTTCGTAAGTGTGTGCTAAAATTTCGTCTTTTGAAAAGAAACCTGAGAATGGCGGAATGCCACTAATAGCAATAGTTCCTAATAACATTGTAATAAATGTAATTTTTATTTTACCGCTTAATCCGCCCATTTTACGAATATCTTGTTCGCCGCCCATTGCATGAATAACAGAACCTGCTCCTAAAAATAATAATGCTTTAAAAAATGCGTGTGTTGTTACGTGAAAAACAGCACTACTATAAGCACCAACGCCTAAACCTAAAAACATTAAACCTAATTGCGAAACCGTTGAGTAAGCCAAAATCTTTTTAATATCGTTTTGTAATAATCCAATAGTGGCTGCAAACAAGGCTGTTAATACACCCACTACGGCCACAGTATGACTTGCTACTTCGCTTAAGGAATAAAATACATTTGAGCGCACTACAATAAATACACCCGCTGTAACCATTGTAGCCGCATGTATTAATGCCGAAACTGGTGTTGGACCAGCCATGGCATCGGGCAACCACGTATATAAAGGTAATTGTGCTGATTTACCCATAGCACCAACAAAAAGTAATAAAGCAACGGCTGTAATAGTAGCAGGGCTAACAGAACCCGCTTTGTCAAAAATTTCGGTATACGAAATACTACCAAAGGTTGTGTAAATTAAAATAATGCCTAATAAAAAACCTAAATCGCCAATACGGTTCATAATAAAGGCTTTTTTAGCGGCATTGTTATAGGCCGTATTTTTAAACCAAAAGCCAATTAATAAATACGAGCATAAACCCACGCCTTCCCAACCTACAAATGTTATTAAATAATTATTGCCTAAAACTAACAACAACATGAAAAATACAAATAAATTTAGGTAGGTAAAAAAGCGCGAGAAGCCTTCATCATCGTGCATATAACCTGTAGAGTAAACATGTATTAAAAAACCAATACCCGTAATAATTAATAAAAACAAGGATGATAATGGATCGTATAAAAACTCAAATGGAATTTGTAAAGTACCTGAATTTATCCACGAAAAAACATTAATTATATTTTCTTTTTGTGTACTGCCTTGCAATTCAATAAATGCTAATAGCGAAACAATAAATGAGGCTAAAATTGCCAATGAGGCAATGCTACCGCTTAAGCCTTTACTAATTTTTTTACCAAAAAAGCCATTCATTAAAAAACCTAATAATGGAAAGAGTGGGACTAATGCTATTAATTTTATCATAAAATAATTTTATTCGAACGCTATTTTTTTATTTTTTTAAATTACTTAATAAATCTGTATCAATACTTTTTACGTTACGGTAAATCATACTTAAAATGGCAAGTCCAACGGCTACTTCAGCAGCAGCTACAGCCATAATAAAAAACACAAATACCTGCCCAGAAGCATCGTTATGCAAGGTGCTAAAGGCAACTAATAATAAATTTACGGCATTAAGCATTAACTCAATACACATAAAAATAATAATGGAGTTACGGCGTGCCATAACACCTACTGCACCTATTATAAATAATACTGTGCTTAACAGTAAATAGTAGTTTATTGAAATTCCGTTTATCATAATTTTATTTAATATCTTTTTTACCAATCATAATTGAGCCCACTAATGCTGCCAATAATAAAATACTGGCAATTTCGAATGGAAACAAAAATTCGCTAAATAATACTTTGCCTAAATTTTTTACTAAGCCAATTTGACTGGCACCGTAACTTTGTAACTGTAATTGCTCTGTGCCTTTTAACGAACCTACTAATACAAATAATAATAAACCTCCGGCAACACCTGCAATTATTTTAGTTATTTGGGTGCGTTGAGGTTCGGTATCTTCGTTTAAATTCATTAACATAATCACAAATAAAAACAATACCATAATTGCGCCAGCATATACTACAATATGAACAATTGCTAAAAATTGTGCATTCATTAATAAGTAATGCCCTGCTATGCAAAAAAACGTCATTACTAAATATAGTACGCTATTAACAGGGTTGCGACTAAACACTACCATTAATGCAAACATAATTGCAAGGAATGATAATATTCCAAAAAGCCATTGTGTAATTGTGTATCCTAACATATTTTCAATTTACGATTTTAAAGATTTACGATTTACAATTGAACATCCGTCAATTGTAGTCGTAAATCGTAATTTATTTAGTGTTTTTCTTTATTAATTTGTTTTCCACTCCAAACTTCGTTGTGCTTTAAGCCTGGTAATTTTTTAAATTCTGCTACTTCTTTTGTTTGACGTTTACTAACATCAATACGCTTGGTAATTTTTTCAACTAATTTATCTTTTCCGTATATAAAATCTTCGCGCTCATATTCTACATCTACAATTCTGTCGGTTAAAAAAATTGCTTCTTTAGGACAGGCTTCTTCGCACAAACCACAAAAAATACAACGCAACATATTTATTTCGTAAGTGCTTGCATATTTTTCTTCGCGGTATAATCCTTCTTCGCCTTTTTTACGTTCAGCACTTTCCATTGTTATTGCTTCGGCCGGGCACGATACGGCACATAAGCCACAGGCCGTGCAGCGCTCTGCTCCATTTTCGTCTAACTTTAAAACGTGTTGCCCACGATAAATGGCAGCAATAGGACGCAATTCATCTGGATATTTTACGGTAGCCTTACGTTTAAACAAGTGACTTCCTGTAATCATCATACCTTTTAAAATACCAGGTAGGTACATTTTTTCGGCAGTGCTTTGCACTTTATTAGATACTACTTTGCTTCTGTTAGTTAACTGCATTTTAATTAGTTTTAATTAATGAAACAATAGCAAGAACCAAGAGAAAATATATCTCTGCTCCGTGTGCTAATCCAATTATTATTTCAAATCCTTTTTTAACCATTTTTTATAAATGAATATTTCCTCTTAAAAATTCTACTCCTACTGTAATTGCTAAATTTAACAAGGATAAGGGTAATAATATTTTCCAACCTAGGTTCATTAATTGGTCGTAACGAAAGCGTGGCAAGGTCCAACGAATCCACATAAATACTGAAATAAATATAACAATTTTTGTAAAGAATGCACCAAAACCAATAATGGCAATCCATTTAGAGCCATCGTGTAAACCTAGCGCGTCGTATAATTCGTGCGACCATGGAAAATTATAACCACCAAAATAAAAAGCACTCATTACGGCTGACGAAATAAACATATTTATGTATTCGGCAAATAAAAACAACCCTAATTTCATAGAAGAATATTCGGTATGGTAACCGCCCACAAGTTCGGCTTCACATTCTGGTAAATCAAAAGGAGCGCGATTAGTTTCGGCCAAAGCACACACAAAAAATATAATAAAACCTAAAGGTTGCCAAACAATATTTGCAAAGCCTGCATCTTGTTGTTCTACAATTTCACGTAAGCTTAATGTACCACCTGCTGTAATAATTAAAGCAATAACACTTATGCCCATTGCAATTTCGTAACTAATCATTTGGCTTGAGGCACGAATGGCGCCTAATAAAGCGTATTTATTATTGGATGCCCAACCACCAATCATAATACCATATACACCAATAGAAACAACGCCAAACAAATAAAGTACACCAATATTAATATCGGTAATTTGCATACTGTAAACTTTACCTGCTATAGATACATCTTTACACCAAGGAATAACAGCACTTGTCATTACAGCTGTAATCATAAAAATACATGGCCCAAGTATAAATAAAATACGGTTACTTACGTTAGGAATAATTTCTTCTTTAAAAAACATTTTACCACCATCGGCCAATGGTTGTAATAAGCCTTTAGGGCCAGCTCTATCGGGACCAACCCTATCTTGCAATAATGCCGAAAATTTACGTTCCCAAAGGGTAGCATAAGCAGCTACGCCTAACGAAAGGGCAAAAACCACCACGCAAACAATTAATTTATATATTACAAAAGTTATCATATTTTATTTTTTTAGTCCGTCATACTAAGCGTGGTCGAAGTTATCTTACAAGGCGTTTCGACTCCGCTCAACGTGAGATTAAGGTTTTTTATCAATAGGAATAAATCCTAATGCTTTTTGTTGTTTTAATACTTTTAATTTTAATTCGTTTAAATGATTGTAATGGTTTTGCGATATTACAGAATTTCTTTGAATTTGCGAAGGACCTTCAATTACCCAGTCGCTAGTTTTTTTATGATCGTAACGACAACTGTTACAAATAAATTCTTCTACTTCGTCCCATTGGTCTTTACGAGCCGTAACACGTACTACCTCTTCACCTTTTAACCACACGCGTGTTTTGCCACTACATTTGGTGCAATTACGGTGCGCATCAACAGGTTTTGTAAACCAAACACGTTGTTTAAAACGAAATGTTTTATCGGTTAATGCACCCACGGGACATACATCAATTACGTTTCCGCTAAAGTCGTTATCAATTACATTTTCAATATAGGTGCTAATTTCAGCAGCATCGCCACGATGCATAACGCCATGCACACGGCCATCGGTAATTTGTTCGGCAGTTTTAACACAACGGTAGCAAAGTATGCAACGTGTCATGTGTAATTTAATTTTATCGCCAATGTCAATTACTTCGTACTCACGGCGTTTAAATTCGTAGCGGGTTTTGGCTGAGCCATTCTCGTATCCTAAATCTTGTAATTTACATTCGCCAGCTTGGTCGCACACGGGGCAATCCAAAGGGTGATTCATTAATAAAAATTCTACTACCCCCTTTCGGGCCTCTACAATTTCGGGACTTGTGTAGTTTTGTACCACCATGCCATCCATTATTTCTGTACGGCAACTTGCCACAGGCTTGGGCATTGGGTTGGGGTTGGCGGTGCTACCTTGTGTAACCTTAACAATACAAGTACGGCAATAGCCACCACTTGTTTTTAGTTTGGTATAATAGCACATGGCAGGAGGCGCTACCTCTGGACCAATTAAGCGTGCTGCTTGAAGTATGGTAGTACCTTTTGGTACATCAATTTCTATTCCGTCTATTGTTACTTTCATTACTCTGTAATTTTATTTACATTTTTTGTTTATTAATGCTTCCGTTTCTTTATCTTTTGGATCAAGTATAAATAATTTTTTCCATGTATCACAAGCCGCTATTTTTTGACCAAGTTTATCATGCATCATTGCTTTATTAAATATTGCATCTTTATGTTCAGGATTATATTTTAAACAAGAATCAAATCTCTTTAAGGCTGCTTCGTACCTGTCAGTTTGTAATGCATTCATACCACTGGTAAAAAAAGTTGTAGCCTTTCTTAAGGTATAGATTTTTTTGAGCTCCGCAGGACCGTTTTCAATAATACAGTATTTTTGGATGAACTCTTTTGCTTCATCTTTTCTCAAATTAATTTGAACCATTTTGTTCCAAATCTGGCATGCCTTTTCTTTTTGTTCGAGTACCATTAATACCTTTCCTTTATCAAACATTGAATATTTATTTTCAGGCTCTAAATCTAAACTTTTATTAAACTTTTCAAGTGCGTTCTCGAATTTACCTTCTTCTTCATATTTATGACCCATGCTCCAAAATGTCATTGCTTGTTCATGCTCTTTTGACACAGGTTCAATCGTCTTAGTTACTATATCTGCGTCTTTATAACTAACTGGCAATGTCATATACACTTTTACTTTTTTGTTTTTATCTGATCCTGGCGCCCATAATGGCATTTTTGAAATTAATCTAATAGCCTCTAAATCAAATTCTTTATAATTTGAAGCTTTAATAATAATTGGATTGGACGCTTTCCCACTAGTATCTACAACAAATTTTACATATGCTTTTTCTCCCTTTGATCCATTTTCTCGAACAATTGCAGGAACTTGCATGTTTTTTGCAAAGTACTCGCCTAGTCCTAAATTTCCATAAGGAAATTTAGGCATTGAGTCCGCAATTGAGAATATATCATCTGTTTGAGCAAATGAATTAAATGCAAAACAAATTAAAAATATTTTAAAAATTAATTTCAACTATGCTACAATTTTATTTAATCTGTTATAATGACTAATATCCACAAATTTTTTTTGCCTTGCAATATCTAGGAATTCCTGTTTAAAGTGACGAATAGCTGCTGCTACTGGCCATGCTGCGGCTTCGCCTAACGGGCAAATAGTTTTACCTTCAATTTTTGATTGAATGTCCCACAACAAATCTACATCGCTTTCGTTAGCCGTTCCGCTTAAAAACTTTTGTAATATTTTTTCCATCCAACCTGTTCCTTCACGGCAAGGACTGCATTGACCGCAACTTTCGTGATGATAAAAACGTGTAAACGTAAATAAATTTTTTACAATGCTTGTGTCTTCGTCCATGGCAATAAAACCACCTGAACCCAACATCGTTCCAGTTGCAAAGCCTCCATCCGCCAAACTTTCATAAGTCATTAAACGTGGTTCGCCTTTAGCGGTTCTTAAAATTAATTCTGTTGGTAAAATAGGAACGGATGAACCACCCGCTACCACTGCTTTTAATTTTTTTCCATTACGAATACCACCGCAATATTCATCACTGTAAATAAAATCTTCAACAGTAATGCCTAATTCAATTTCGTAAACCCCCGGTTTATTAATATGCCCCGAGGCAGAAATTAATTTTGTGCCCGTCGATTTTCCTACGCCAATTTTAGCGTATTCTTCGCCACCCATATTTACAATTGGTACAACTGCAGCAATCGTTTCCACATTATTAACTACCGTTGGGCAACCCCACAAACCAGCAACTGCAGGAAATGGTGGTTTAATGCGTGGGTTACCACGTTTACCTTCTAACGATTCTAATAAAGCAGTTTCTTCGCCACAAATATAAGCGCCACCACCAACTTGTACATAGCAATCGTGAGAAAAATCAGTCCCTAAAATATTTTTACCTAACCAACCAGCGGCATAGGCTTCTGCAATAGCTTTTTCAACAATTCGGGCAACGTAAAAATATTCGCCACGAATGTAGATGTAAGATGTTTTTGCGCCCAATGCGTAAGATGAAGTAATCATTCCTTCAATTAACGCATGCGGAATTACTTCCATTAAATAGCGGTCTTTAAACGTGCCAGGTTCGCTTTCATCTGCATTACAAACTAAGTAACGAGCTACGCCTTCGGGCTTTGCTAAAAAACTCCATTTCATTCCGGTTGGAAAACCCGCTCCACCACGGCCACGCAAACCTGATTTTTTTACCTCATCGGTTACTTGGTCGGGTTGCATTGTTTTTAATGCTTTTTCTACAGAGGCATAACCGCCGTGCGCACGATATACTTCTAAGGTATGAATACCTGGTACTTTATCGTTATGTATTAATAATTTTTTACCCATGTTTAAATTTTTTGCTATTCATCTACTCCTTTGACTCCGCTCGGGATGATCACTTAAGTTGACAAATAATTTACAATGTATTTTTATAATCTAAGTCTGTATAGCTTCTTAATCTATTTTCCGTTTTATAATTTTCTAATAAATTATCTACTTTTTCATAGGTTAAATTTTCGTGATAACTAGCCCCACATTGTAACATGGGTGCTGTACCGCAACTACCTAAACATTCGGCAGTTTTTAAAGTAAACATTCCGTCTTTAGTGGTTTCGCCAACTTTAATATTTAATTTTTTTTCAATATATTTTACAATATCTTCTGCTCCCATTAACCAACACGAGGATGTTTGGCACACTTCTAATACACATTTACCAACGGGTTTTAGATTGTACATGGTGTAAAACGAAGCTACTTCAAACACTTCTATTGGTTTTATTTTTAATATTGAAGCTACATAATCCATTGTTTCGGGGCTTAACCAACCGCCAAATTCAGCTTGTGCAATGTGTAAAACAGGCAGTAATGCCGATTTTATTTTTTCGGGGGGATAGTGCGAAATAATTACTTGTACTGTATTCATAGCAATTTCACTAAAAGCAATTTCCGTGCGTTTAGCTTTATCAAAGTGTTGTGTTCCGTGTATTTGTGCTCCCATTTCTTATAATTATAAATTATGAATTTTAAATGTTAAATTATTTATCACCTAATTTATCATCCAACATTTCTTTATGCATCCAACTCGCCAGCAATCACATTCATACTACTCATGGTAATAATAGCATCGCTTAACATTATACCTTTTACCATTTCGGGATACGCTTGGTAATAAATAAAACAAGGTCTTCTAAAATGCAAGCGGAATGGTGTTCTGCCACCATCGCTTACTAAATAAAAGCCAAGTTCACCATTACCACCCTCTACACAATGATATACTTCGCCTTTTGGCACATCCATTTCGCCCATAATAATTTTAAAATGGTAAATTAATGCTTCCATATTATTATACACATCTTCTTTTGGTGGAAGAAAAAAGTCGGGCACATCGGCATGAACAGGCTCATCTTTTGGCATTTTAGCAATTGCCTGTTTAATAATTTCTAACGATTGCCACATTTCATGCTGACGAACCATAAATCTATCATATGTATCGCCTTGTGTTCCAATTGGCACATCAAATTTAAAATCTTGATACGAAGAGTATGGATTCATTACACGTACATCATAATCAACCCCTGCAGCACGCAAATTTGGACCCGTAAAACTATATGATAAAGCCATTTCGGCAGATATTGGTCCGCATCCAATGGTGCGATCCATAAAAATTTTATTACGTTCTAATAAATTAGCAAATTCTTGTAGGGCCTTTGGATATTCTTTTACAAAATTATCAATTCTATCCCAAGTATCTTTTGTCCATTCTTTTTCAAAACCGCCTATACGGCCAATATTAGTGGTTAATCGAGCACCGCAAATTGATTCGTAGATTTCATAAATTTTTTCGCGCCATTGAAAAATATATAAAAACCCAGTCATAGCACCTGTATCTACACCAATTACAGAGTTGCAAATTAAATGATCGGCAATGCGCGCAATTTCCATAATAATAACACGCATATAGTCTACACGTTTTGGTACAGTACATCCAATTAGTTTTTCTACAGTCATATCCCACCCAATATTATTAATGGGAGATGAGCAATAGTTTAACCTATCGGTAATTGGTTTTATTTGATTGTAAGGGCGACGTTCGGCCAATTTTTCAAAAGCACGATGAATGTAGCCAACAGTTGGTGTGGCAGAATGAATAATTTCACCATCCATTTTTAAAATATTTTGAAAAATACCGTGTGTGGCAGGATGCGTAGGGCCAAGGTTAAGCGTAGAATACTCTTTTTCTTCCGCCCCTCCTAAATCCTCCCCAAAGTGGAGGACTTTTTCTTCGTTTTTTATAGTTTCTTTTTTAGCCATTTATTTTAAAATATCTTTTAATTTAATTACTATACGTTTTAAAAACGAATCGTTTGTGTTGTGTAACCAAGCAATTGTTTTATGTGTAAAAAATGATTTTGATGTACCAAAGCCTTTAAAATAAAGCCAATCGCGTTTATCAGTGCCTATTTTTTTAAACACGGCAATGTTTCTTAATTCTTGAGTTACAAATTCATAATCTTTACGATTTGTTTTTATATAATTTACTAAATAGGCTGTACTTCGCATCCAAGTATCATGCAAAACAATATTGCCATTTTTTTCAAGTAATAAATCGGCATAATAAAAATCTATAAATTGTCCATCGTATTTATGGTCGCCATCAATAAAAATAAAATCAAAGGTTCGTTTTTCGTTTAATAATTTGGGTAATACATTGTGTGAGTAATCGGCATAAAATTCTAATAAGGGCTTAAGTCCTAGTTTTTCTACATTTTTAAGTCCTGTACTGTTGTAGTTTGCCTGAAAAGGGTCTATACCCACATGCATGGAGTTTGTTGCTGTGATAATGTGGCAGGCTGAAAGCCCGAGGCCAAAACCGGTTTCTAACGTTTTTTTAAAATTATTTTTTTTAATAATAGTATGTAAAAACTCACCTTCGCTAAATTTTACGGCAGATGATTTTATATCATCGGGTAAATCAACTTTATTTTTTATTTCAGCTACTGCAATCATAGTTTATCTTCCAAACATTTTGTCGCTTTTATCATCGCGGGTTTGGTCTTCTAAGGGATATTCTTTTCTCATTGGAAAGATATCCATTTCATCAACATTTAAAATGCGTACTAAGTTGGGATGCCCTTTAAATCGTACTCCAAAAAAATCATAGGTTTCGCGCTCCATCCAATTTGCAGCTGGGTAAATATCAGTAGCAGTTGGTATTTCGGGCTTATTAATATCAAAAAATGTTTTTAAGCGAATACGTAAATTTTTAGGAAAATTATGCAAGTGATAAATAACACCTAATTGTTTTTCATCTGCCGTTTGAATACCCGTTAAATCGGTTAAAAAATGAAAGTTAAGTTCTTCATCTTGTTTTAAAAATGCAAGTACTTCGTGAATTTTATCATGTTTAATTGTAAATACTGGAAAATCGTAACTCATCTCTGCCACTTCAATAGCATTGGGAAAGTGTGTGTTTAGTGTATCTTTTATTTTATTTAGTAATTCCATATTAGTTTTTTAGTTATAAGTGTTTAGTTTTTAATGTTAAAAACTAAAAATGTAACATTAAAAATTATTTATTCAATGCCGTAGCTATTTAATAACCGTTTGTATTCAGCAGAATCTCTTCTGCGTAATGATTCATTTTTTGCCAATTCTTGAATTTTTAAAACACCATCAATTATTTGTTC
>JAYTRS010000409.1:0-10907 GCA_043746065.1 Bacteroidota bacterium
TAAAAATGTAAAACAAAGCATTAACACTAATATTAATTTAATGGTTACAATGTTACTTGGTGGGCTTTGGCACGGCAGTAGTTGGTTGTTTTTAATTTGGGGGGGGTTAAATGGAATTGGTTTAGTAATACATAAATTTTGGAAAAATAGTTCTCCATTTAAAAATACAAATTCCATTGGAATAAAGTTTATTCTTATGCTTGTAACTTTAACGTTTATAAGTTTTACACGTATTTTTTTTAGAAGCAATAGTTTAGAAACCGTTAATACTATTTTTTATAGGATAATAAATCATTTGGGTTTAGATGTATTTTTTGATGTAATAATAGGTTATAAAACTGTTATCATCATTATGCTATTAGGTTATATAATACATTGGGTACCCGAAAAAATTAAAAATAATTATCGCCAAAGCTTTGCAAAACAGCCATTACCAGTTATGGGTGCAATTATTATATTTGCAGTATTTATAATGTATCAATTAATGAGTGGCGAAATGCAACCTTTTATTTATTTTCAGTTTTAATTGGAAAAACAAACTCATATTTATTTTAAAGGATTAAATGCGCTTCGTTTTTGTGCAGCATTGGCAGTAATTATTACTCATATTGAATTAATTAAAAGCCAAATGAATTGCCAAAATTTATATTATAAAAGTAAATTAATAATGGAGTTGGGCGAACTAGGTGTAGTTTTCTTTTTTGTATTAAGTGGTTTTTTAATTACCTTTTTATTACTTTCCGAAAAAGAAAAAACAGGTACTATAGCTGTTAAAAAATTTTATTTAAGACGGGTACTACGCATTTGGCCACTTTATTTTTTAATAACAGCCCTTGGTTTTTTTATTTTGCCACATTTACATTTTATTGATAATGCTTTTTTATCGCCTTTTAATGGTTATACATATACTTTAAATTTAATTTTATTTATTATTATGTTACCTAATATTGCTTTTGTGTTTTTTAAACCCATGCCTCACATTGGGCAAACGTGGAGTATAGGCATTGAAGAACAGTTTTACCTGCTTTGGCCGTGGTTAGTTAAACACTCAAAAAACATTTTAAAAACATTGGTTGTTTTAATTTGCATTTTATTTATAATTAAAGCATCTGTTTTATTTTTATACAACACAAATAGTAACTCTATATTATATAAAAGTTTAAAAGGTATTGTTGCCATGTTAAAAATAGAAAGCATGGCTATTGGTGGCATTGGTGCGTGGCTGGTATTTAAACAAAAATATTACCAAAAATTATTAAGCAATGCTATTTTACTTGGCGCTTTATTAATTGTTATGTTACTAATTTATTTTACTCCTAACATTATTCAAGATGCAATTTTTTTAGTTTACTCTATTTTATTTTTAATTATAATTTTAAATGTTTCATTAAATAAAAATTGTTTTTTAAAATTAGAAAATAAATTATTTATTTTTTTAGGGAATTTATCTTATGGCATTTATATGTACCACATGATTGTAATTGCTTTATTAGTAGGCACTTTACAACGCTTTAGCATTATCGTTAATAATTCTATTTTTTCTCAAATAACTATTTATGGCTTAAGCATTTTAATCACTATTTTAATTTCATGGTTATCTTATACTTTTTTCGAAAAGCCATTTTTAAAACTAAAACATAAATTTACCGTTATTGAGAGTGGAAGTTTTTGATAATTTAATTTTGAATCTTAAATCTTAAATCTTAAATTTATATTATGATAACACGCCCATTTAATTTTAAAAAGTGGATAGACGATAATCGTCATCTTTTAAAACCTCCCGTTAATAATAAAGTAGTGTATAAAGATGCTGAGTTTATTGTAATGGTTGTTGGCGGACCAAACTCCCGTAAAGACTATCACTACAACGAAAGCGAAGAATTTTTTTATCAATTAGAAGGCGATATTATTGTTCAAATACAAGAAAATGGCAAAGCTGTAGAAGTAGAAATAAAAGAAGGTGATATTTTTTTATTACCTCCTAAAGTACCTCACAACCCGCGTAGGTTTGCAAATAGCATTGGCTTAGTAATGGAGCGCCGCAGAAAAGATACTGAAAGAGATGGTTTACTTTGGTTTTGCGAAAATTGTAATCACCCATTGCACGAAGCTTATTTTAATTTAACTGATATTGCTACTCAATTTCAAGTAGAATTTAAACGCTTTTATGAAAACGAGACATTACGAACTTGTAAAAAATGTAATACTATAATGCAACCACCACCAGTAATAGCTTAATCATATTTTTAGATAAAAAAAAAGCGTGTAGATTTTTCCACACGCTTTTTTATTTTTAATTAACTCTAAGCTTACTTAATTAAACTTACGTGCCCTACATATTCATGTAGTTTATTACTTAAATCAGTAACTAATACTTTGTATTGATACACATCACTTTTGGTGTCGATGTGATTGCCTTTAACAGTTCCATTCCAACCTTTTACTATGTCTTCGGTATAGCATATCATTTCGCCCCAGCGGTCATAAATCCACATTTTATAAGTTTTAACGCCTATGCCTTTACCTGTAAATATATCGTTTATACCATCATCGTTAGGGGTAAAGGCATTAGGTATATAAAATGTATAACTTGGCCCTATTTCAACTAGGCGCGAGGTAGTGTCTTTACAACCATACTGGTTACGTACTGCTAAAAATACATTGTAACTTCTTGGCGAATCAGTATTAAAATAGTGTAATGGATTGTGGTTTATACTATCTATACCATTTGTACCATCATTGTAATACCATTGAAAAGCACTATAACCTTGAGAAGTATTGGTAAATTGTACTTTTGGTAACAATACATTACCCTCAATACCCTCCCATTCAAAACTTGCTATGGGGTTAGGATATACCGTTACGTAATTTTTTTTAATAATAGAATCTACGCAACCACTATCGCTACGTAATATTAAGCGTAGAGTATAATTTTGTACTGTAAAGTTACTAGTATTGGTATAGCATAGGGTAGTTGGTACCGGATTATTTGCAATTAATGTTTGTCCATTACCGAACGTCCATTCCCACACGTCGTTTTTTGCAGGGCCTGTTAATGTTGCTGAACTATCTAATATAGCAATACACAAATCAGCACAACCCGCACGTTTAGGTGCAACAAAATTAGGTTTAGGTATGTAGTTAATATATATGGTACCAGGTATTGTATTTTTACAGCCTTTATCAGTAGTTAAAAGCATATTTACTGTTTGGGTACCTGCAGTAGCAAAAGTATAGTTTACTTGTGCACCAGTGGCTTCAATTGTACTTGGGTTGTTATTAAAATCCCAATCATAAGTAGCAATACTACCACTACCTACTGCCTGCTGAAAGCCTTTTAATACGGTACGTTTTGTTAAACAAGTTTTACTGTAACTAAAATTGCCATAAGGGCGTTGCCATACCTCAACTACATTTGTAGTAGTATTTGTGCAACCTGCGTTAGAGGTAACAGTTAGTGTTACTGCATAATTACCTGCAAGGTTATAACTATAACTTGTAGCTGATGTAGGATTAACTAAATTACTGTTACTATTACCATAATTCCAAGCATAATTTGAAATGCTACCAATAGCTACATTAGATGCTGCAGCTGTCATGTTAATAGGTTGGGTATCTAAGCATTGGTTAACGTGTGCAAACGAAGCTATTGGTATAGGGTGCACCCATACGTTTTTTGTTATTTTATCCCAACAGCTTAATAAGCCACCATTAGGCGATGTAACAACAGTATAGGTTACAGGGTTGTTACCATAATTAGGAAAAATAGTTTGCGTACTGAGCGAGGTATTTGTTACATCAGGTAAACCGTCGTTATTAAAATCCCATAAAAAAAATGTAAGAGGATTGCCATTATTATTTCCAGTATAAGAGAGTGTAGTTTGATTACCCAAACATACCGAATCAGATACAAAGTTAGGAGTAGGTAAGCTATATACGGTTACTACTTTTGTTAACGAATCCTTACAACCATTTGCTGTAGTAGCAAATAAAGTAGCACTATAGGTAGTATTTGCTGTTGCATTAGCTGGGTTTGTATAGGTTATTACTGGATTTTGTAAGGTAGATGAACCTGCTGTGGCACCAAAATTCCAACTCCAACTTGCTACTGCACTTGTATTTGCATTAACTGTAGTAGTAGTTAAGTTTGTAAAAGTTGTAGGGGTGTTAAAACAAATAGCGTTAGGATTAAAATCTATAACCGCTCGGCCAAATACATTTACTGTTTTAGTAGCAATACTTGAGCAACCCGATGACGAAGTTACTGTTAATGTTACTACGTAATTACCTGAAGGCGAATACACTACCGAAGTAGATGGTGTGGCATTTACTAAACTAGAGGTAGCGTTACCATAATTCCAAGCATAGTTTGTAAGTGTACCAATGGCTATGGTAGATGTAATACCACTTAAACCAACTGGCGTAGAACCTACACATTGGTTTGTATTAGTAATAATAGCTTGTGGGCCTGCATGTACCCATATATTTTTATTAAATATGCTTTTGCATTGTAACGCTCCGCCATTAGGCGAAGTAATTACCGTATAAGTAACATTAGTATTACCTGGGGTTGGAAACACATAAGTAGCCGTTGGGCTTATAGACGATGCATCGGCTATATTATCGTTATTAAAATCCCAATTAAATAAAAAGTAAGGGTTACCATTATTGCTACCAACATTTGTTAAAGTTGTTAGGTTTGTAATACATACAGAATCGGCTACAAAGGTGGCAGTTGGTAAGCTATAAACGGTTACCGTTTTGGTTAATACATCTACACAGCCATTGCTTGTTGTGGTATATAAATCTACAGTATAGGTAATATTAGCTGTGGCATTTGCTGGATTTGTATAGGTATAAATCGGATTTGTAGCAGTTGATGACCCTGCTGTGGCGCCAAAATTCCAACTATAGGTGGCTATTGTTCCAGTATTTGCATTTACTGTAGTAGTAGTTAAGTTACTAAATGTGGTTGCCGTATTAAAGCATATATTATTAGGTGTAAAATTAATAATTGGGCGGCCATAAACGTTAACTACTTTTTTTATAGAATCTGAACATAAATCAGTATTTGTAGCCACTAATGTTACCGAATAAGTGCCCGAATTTGCATAGTTAACAGATGGATTAACAGCATTACTTCCAGATGCATTTCCATAATCCCAAGTATAGGAATTTGTTCCGCTTGCGGTTGTTGAATTATTTGTAAAATTAATTGCTGCGCCCATACACAACGGTGTAAATGTAAAGTTAACAACAGGCTTTTGAGTAATAGTTATGTTTTTAGTAACAGTGGCGGTACAACCACTAGCACTGGTTATTAATAAAGTAATTGTTTTAGGGCCTGAAGAAGCATAGGTGTGACTTGCTGGGTTAGTGATAGAATTTGCCGAAGCATCGTTCCAATTGTATTGGTAATTGGTAATAGCACCACCTCCATTAAGCGAAGAGGTACTAGTTGCTGTTAATGATGAAGTTGTACAAGGCGTGTAATTTAATGTAAAGTTTGCCAATGGCACTGGCGCTATTGCAACCGTATGACTTAAGTTTGATACACAGTTGTTATTTGAAGTGGCCGTTAAGTTAAGAGTATAAGTTCCACCAGTTGCATATGTAACAACGGGGTTTGTTGCAGTAGATGAATTTGGCGTACCACCAGTCATTGTCCATGCAAAGTTCATACTACCACTAGCAATGGTTGATGTATTATTAATTGGAACGTTTACACCTGTACAAACACTATTAGTGGTAAAAGCAAGCACAGGATAAGGACTTACAACAACGGTTGTAGAATATGTACCTGGACAAGCAGAGCCATTAGTAATAGTTTGAGTAACAACAAAAGAACCAGTTGTAGCATAAACGTGTACAGGGTTTTGGAGGGTAGAAGTACCGCCATCTCCAAAATTCCATTGCCAGCCAGTAGAAGCAGATACAGAGGTATTGTTAAAATTAATAGGAGTACCTAAACAAACACCAGTACCAGATGAATTACTAAAAGAAGCAGTTAATGAAGGTACTACTGTTAAAGTAGTATTAGTAACACCACAGCCTGTAGAATAAGAAATTACAGAAGAACCAAGCCCTGTAGCTGTAAACGGAGGAATAGGGCCAGTGCCACTACCTGCTAAACCAATACCAGTATTACTATTTGTCCAATTAACACCTGCAGGTACTGGAATAGGGGCTGTTGGTTGGCCTTGGCAAACGCTTACTGGCGTACCACTTGCTGATGGTGGTGGAATAACAAAGTTTACTGTTAAGGGATACATACCACAACCATCGGATGTAAATGAATTGTTACCACTTAATATTGTAAACGAAATTGGTACACCACTTGGTAAGCCACTATAATCATATATTACCCAATCATTGTAAGTATTCATAGAACCAGCACAACCAGCTACTGATGTTACCGGTGTAGCACAACCAGGTAAAGAACCAAATGGTACATTTACAATACCAAGTGTGGGTGGAGTAGTTTGTGTAGTTGGGCTGCCAGCAACGGTTAAAACAATCGTCATATTAGTACTGTTAGGACTTTGCATACCATGCCAGTGCTCCACAAATATTCGCAAATTACCAGCACAATCTACACAATAAGCAATTTGTACCGAGTGTGCTCTTAATTGGCTATTAAAGCCTAACAAAAATAAGCAACAGATAAGGATAGATTTAAATGATTTCATGGAGATTATATATAATTTGATTAGTAGGCTATTTTTATTAGTACAATGTAGTATTTAGTTTTACATAAAGCAATACTCTTTAATAATTCAAACCTATCGTTTAATAACTCTAAAAGGCTTTAGTTACTGTTTTTGTTAATAATAAGCTAAAATTACTTATCTTTCACCTACAAAGTAATGGGTTCTTTATTATTTTGATATTAAAAAATACACAACAAATTGTTGTTTTTTTAGTCAAAAAATAAATAAAGCTAATTATTGTTTTTTGTAAATTTTTTACTAAAAATGGTTTTAAAATTTAATTCTATTTTTAGTAAATAAACACCTTCTATTAAAGTGCTCAAGTATAGTTGCGAAGCGTATTTTTGATGAAGTATTCTCTTTCCTTCCATATTAAAAATAGAGATGTATAAATTATCGACATTTAAAAAATTACTGTTTAAATTAAGTACTTCTATTACTGGATTTGGAAACATGCCAAAATTTAAATCAGGCGCTAATTCGTTTATAGCATTGCATAAGTTTACTAAAACATAAAGCGAATCAGATTTTTTACAACCATTAACATCCGTAACAGTTAAGGTATAATATCCTTGGTTTATAGTAGTTGTATTAACTATGCTTGGATTTTGAGTAGTGGTAGTAAAACTATTTGGACCATACCAATTATAGGTTTGCCCTCCTCCTCCATTCATATTTATTGCCGAACCTACACATACAAGCGTATTAATTGTGATTGAAATTACAGGCAATGGTAATATATTTGCAGTAATAGTTGCCGAATTAGTACAGCCATTAGCATCTGTAGCAACCAATGTATAATTACCACTATTTAAGGTAGATGTATTTATAATAACGGGGTTTTGAACGCTACTTGTAAAACTATTAACGCCCACCCAACTATACAAAACAGCCGATGAGCCACTTAATGTTAAAGAACTCCCGGCGCAAACAGGGCCACTGTTTGTTGCGGTTACTGCCGTTAATGAATTTACGATTACAGAAATGAATGTGCCTTGCCCGCAGCCACCAGGTACATTTACTATAAGCGAATAATTGCCCGAATTATTTGTTGTAATATTATTAATGGTTGGATTTTGAACTGTAGTATTAAAAGATTGTGGACCAAACCATTGGTAAGTTGCTCCTGCAAATGTATTTGACGTTAGACTTAAATTTCCTCCCACACAAAGGGGTGCGTTTACAGTAGCAATAGGTACAGGATTATTACAATTTTTAAATTTAGAAATAAAAGCATCCAAACTGCCTCCATTAGTTGCTTGGTAATATGCCCCACCACCTGGGTTTGCTAATGGAAGTGTAACAGATTGTGTGTAGCCAGTTATGAAAACATTATTTACATCACTAAATATTCCATTTATGTAATCGTTAGATATATTACCAAAATATGTTGCCCATTTACAGGTAGATGATGAATCGAATTGCATAATAAAACAATCGTAAAAACCAGCATTTGTTGCCTGAAAAAATGAGCCATTACCTGGGTTTAAAGTATAATTGTTTGTTGAATTAGTATAAGCTCCAACAAACACATTTTTGCCATCGCTTGTAATTGTTGTACCATAATCATCTACATTACCTCCAAAATAGGTGCTCCATTTTAAAACGCCACTTAAATCAAACTTGGTTAAGTAAATGTCGCCAAAAGCACTATTTGTGGGTTGATAAAAACTGGTGCCACCTGCATTAAACACTGGTAAATTTGTACTACTTGTAGTACCTACCAGCCAAACAAAGTTATTATCCAATACCAAACTGTTGTATTTATCGGTACTAGTGCCTCCAAAATAAGTTGACCATTGCATAGTACCATTTAACGAAAATTTGGTAATAAACCCATCGTAACCGCCTGCTGAACTGCCTTGAAAATAAGCGCCACTACCAGCATTTAGTATATTATAATTAGTGGAGTTAGTATACCCATTAATAAAAATACTAGTGGAATTTGTTTGAATACTACTTATTAAATCGTTACCCGAACCACCAATAAACGTTGACCATACTAAATTATTACTAGCGTTAAATTTCATTATTACACCATCGTTACCCGCCGTATAACTTTGAGTAAACGTACCCGAACTTAAAAGAGGATAGTTGCTCGAATTACTTGTAGCACCCACATACAACTCATTATTATTTACATGCAAAGCGCTAACATAATCTGTATTTGAACCACCACAATACGTACTCCAAATTAACTGCCCAGTGGTAGTAAATTTTGAAATAAAACCATCCGACAAGGCCGAAAGTGTATTTTGGTAAAAAGCTCCCCCACCAGGGTTTAATAACGGAAAATCGGTTGAATTTGTGTAACCTCCTACCCATACATTGGTGCCATTACTAAAAATAGACAGTGCCTCATCGTTACCCGAACCACCAAAGTAAGTACTCCAAATTAAATTACCACTAGTACTAAATTTTGAAACAAACGCATCGCCTGCGCCACCGGCATTAGAACCTTGGTAGTAGGCGCCTGAACCTGGATTTAAAGTAGGAAAACTGAACGATTGCGAATGGCCCGTTAACCATGTATTTATGCCGTCGTTATAAACTGTGTGGGCATCTTCATCAGAAGTACCACCATAAAAAGTACTCCATTGCAAAATAGGGTCTATTATTAAAGGTTGGTTTACATTGTATTTATCTGCTTTAACGATAACGGTATAATGCTTTATTAAATTAGAGTGTAAACTTTGTTTTATACAACTGTAACTTGCTTTCACAACATTATTTTTATTAGTTTGATAACATAGTAATTTACCTTCGGTAAAAATCCCTAGTGCGTTACCTAATTTTATTTCGTTATTTTTAATATCAATATTACCAGTAGTTACATATTCTAAATTAATTAAATTTGGGTTTGCTAAAGGCTGTACAATAAACTCTTGTTTTATTTGATTATTTTCAACGTAAAGTCTCCAATCAATTCCTTCATAAATATTTGTAAAATATAATTCTTCAAATAAATTGGCTTGTATTGGGCTAAAATTATTGCCTTTAATATAATTTTTTTGTGCTTCTAATTTATTTTTTCTAATTACATTTTGCATGCCTATGGTGGCATTCTGTAAAAGCATTTCGCTTCGGTACCAATTTATAATTTTATTAGCTTGTTTTTTTAACTGAGGTGCAAGGGTTACACTATCAATAGTTGTAGTTTTGTAAAAATTATAGGTAAGGCCTTTTTCGGTAACCCAAATGCATAAGCCTGGTAAATTTGCCTCAAACAATAATTTGTTTGAGGGGCTACCCTTAAATGCTAAAAACTGCCCGTTGTTTTCTTCAAAAGTTATTGGATTTTTACTACTGCCATTTTTATAAATAAACACACATAATAAAAACAAAAACAAATATTTTTTAAAATTTTTAATCACAATAATTAATTTTTAGGTATAAACAAATATAAAAAATTTATCTTACTATTTTTATTAACCAACTACAAAACTATATTAAATTGTTTTTATTACTTTTACATATCAAAAATATTTTGAAACATACTATACTATTAATATTTTTTTGTACTCAGCTTTTTTCTCAAATTGCGCCGCCCGTTGGTGCACAGCTAAATTACAACCAAGTAATGTTTACCTATAATGATGTAACCGAAGCTAATTTTTATAAATTATTTTTAGATACCTACGATTCACTAAACGCTAAAGCCCCATCGTTTAATGCTATTTATACAGATTCTAATACCTGTACATTGGTAAAAAATTTAGCTTTTGGTAAAAAATACGTGTGGAGGGCTGAGGCTTACAACCAAAACAATCAATTAATACATACTACCCAATCTTATAGCTTTTCTATTTTAAGAAACGAGTTTAACGACCCAAAAATATTTGCAGTTAAACAATACATTTCAAAACCCGAAAAATATCAAGATGGTCTCATTTGGCTAGATAAATATTTTTGTGCGCTTGATAGGGCCGGTAATGTTGTTTGGGAGTTTCCTAAAACTATTAAACGCTCGTTTATGCCCGAAAATATGGTGGATTTGCACATGTACAACAATGGCAACCTTTCTTTTTCGAACGATACTTCTATATATTATTTTAACCGCAACTTAAAATTAATTTGGTATTGTAATGTAAGTATGCTTAAACCCTTTTTAAAAATTGATAATTTTCATCATGTTTTTAATCGCTTACCCAATGGTAACTTTATTGCCTTGGGCGCTACAACCAGAAAATTTAAATT
>JAYTRS010000410.1:0-3534 GCA_043746065.1 Bacteroidota bacterium
GTTTTTTGAGGTCGTCATAATACTCTTTCTTTATTCGAGGAAAAGAACCATTTCCTTGAAAATGCTGTGTCCATTCGTGCCAAATGTCAAAGTGAGCAAGCTCTTCAATTTTGTCAATATATTCGGCAAAAAGTTCGTCGTCCTTTTGTTTAGCAAAGTCAACGGTTAGATTATTTTTAACCCATTGTTCGTGATTGTTTTTGATTGACCTTACTTTGTCGGCGGGGAATGCATTTACGTCAGCGTCAATTTTTTTGTGGTGAATTTTACATAGTAAAATAAGATTGTCATACTTGTCAATTTGGTCGACAGGGAAATTACTGTCGTGCCTTGGTCCAAGAACCTTTTCTGAATGTATGTGGGCTTCGTCACCGAGTGTGAAATGGTCTAAAGTATCTTCGGTGTCCTCAGTTAATTCTTTTATGCAATCGTCGAACGCACATCTATTTGCTGCGCGTCCCCAGAGTTTTTTATGTGTCTTTAAACTAATACTCATTTCAAATTCAAGTCCGCTTTTGTCTACCGAAATGTCTGCCCACAAACTGACCGCTAACTACTCACAATACTCCACATTAAACATTTGTAAACATTTACAAGCGTTTGTTGTTGCTTAATAGCTTATTCAAATATAACCATAAAACCAAATGTATTAGCGGTTTACAGTATCTAATTTATACTCGCTTTGCTTTGAGTTAATGCATTGGTTTAAACAGTGCTATAATAAAAACTATTTTTTAGCATCGGCTAAAAACTGCGCCAAACCAATATCGGTTAAGGGGTGTTTTAGTAAGGCGGTAATGGCGCTTAAAGGGCAGGTAACTACATCGGCACCAATTTTAGCACAATCAATTATATGCATTGGGTGGCGCACGCTGGCGGCTAAAATTTGTGTTTCGTAGCCGTAGTTATCATAAATCTGACGAATATCTTCAATTAAATTTAAGCCATCGGTACTTACATCATCTAAACGCCCAATAAATGGCGATACGTATGTTGCACCAGCTTTTGCTGCTAACAAGGCTTGCCCAGCGCTAAATACTAAGGTACAGTTGGTACGTATGCCTTTTTCGGTAAAATACTTTATGGCTTTAATACCTTCTTTTATCATGGGTACTTTTACTACAATTTGTGAGTGTAGTTCGGCTAAAATTTCGCCTTCGCGCACCATGCCTTCAAAATCGGTACTAATAACCTCTGCACTTACATCGCCTGTAACAATTTTACAAATATCTACGTAATGTTTTAAAATATTATCTTGTCCTTTAATGCCTTCTTTAGCCATAAGGCTTGGGTTGGTGGTTACGCCATCTAAAACGCCTAAATCTTGTGCTTCTTTAATTTGAGCTAAGTTTGCTGTATCTATAAAAAATTTCATTTTGCTATTGTATTTAAATTTTAAGCCTTGAAGGTATTGTTTGATTTAATATGTAATACAAAATTGTATTAACAATTATGTATTTTTTATAACTAGTATTTTAATTAAAGGCTTGTATTTGCTGGTGGCTTAGTTTACAATTTATCCATTCGCCATCAAAATGACTATTGTATTTTTTATAAAACGCAATGGCGGGGGTATTCCAATCTAATACCTGCCATTCCATACGCCTTACGTTTTGCAGTTTTGCAACTTTTATAATTTCGTAAAATAGTAATTTACCGTACCCGTTTTTGCGTTCGCTTTCGGTAATAATAATGTCTTCTAAAAATAAGCATTTGCCTTTCCAGGTACTGTATTTATAGTAATAAACGGCCATGCCAATAATTTTTGTTTCTTTTTCGAGCACAAAAAAATCAAATAATTTATTGGTACCAAAGCCCCAGTTTTGCATTTCGGTAATGGTTACTTCAACTTCGTTGGGGGCTTTTTCGTAAGTGGCCAACTCTTGTACTAAAGCTAAAACGCCAGGTAAATCGCTTTCTGTACCTTTTCTAATTTTAATTTGCATATTATTTTTTAGAGTGTATTATTTTTAAAATTACTTTTTGTAGGATGCGTTTTATAATTAAATCGCTGGTTATGCTTACTTCATCAGCGCTGCTATGATTATTTTCGGGTATGTCTATAATATAAAGTAATTGTTGATATTGCCCAGGTGCTTTTAATAAAATGAGTTTAAGCGCCTCGTAAATATGGTGGTGCACCTGTTTATAGTCAAAACTGGGTATTGGCTTTAAATAATGTTGTACCGCACACATTTCAAAATCTTTTATTAATTGGGCATTAAACTTAAGCAGTAATTCCTGTTGCGATAGCCCAATTTTACTAAGTTCTTGCTCAGTAACTAATATACTCATTGTTTTAGCAATAGTCGTGTAACAGGTATTTTATTAATAATATGCGATTCAATAATTTCTTTTACATCTTCTTTTTTTACACCCACATAAAATGTGCCGTCGGGGTAAATGGCAACTGTGGGGCCAAAATCGCAAATGCCTAAGCAGCCACTTTTATTGGCACGTGTTTTTAGTGTAATATTTAAATCGTTTAATTGTTTTTTAAATTCGCCTACTAAGGCTAAGCCATGCGCATCGCCACAGCTTAATTTTTCGGAGCCTGTGCGTTGATTGTTACAAACAAAAATGTGAACATCGTAAATCATAAATTTTTAAATTAGATATTTGTAGTATATATGGCAAAGGTATTAATAACTGGTGGAAGTGGCTTACTTGGTAATGCAATAAGTAACATATTGTTAAAAAATAATTACGAAGTGGTTTGGCTGAGTAGAGAAGCGGGCACTAAAACAATGTCCTATGCTCAAATAATTAAAAAATATAAGTGGGATGTTGAAAAACAATTTATAGACGAAGCAGCGTTTGAAAATGTAGAACAGATAATACATTTGGCAGGGGCAGGTATTGCTGATAAAAAATGGACGGATGCTTACAAAAACGAAATAATTAATTCGCGAATTAAAAGCAGCGAATTATTATTTAATTATATTACAAAGTTAAACGTGCCTATTAAAACCTTTGTAGGAGCTAGTGCTGTAGGCTACTATGGCGCAATACAAAGCGAAAAGTTAATTACTGAAGAAGAAAGACCCTACACCGATTTTTTAGCGCAAGCCTGTATAGCTTGGGAAAACAGCTATAAACCCATTATTGATAAAGGCATTAGAACGCCCATTATTAGAATTGGCGTAATTTTAAGTACCCATGGTGGAGCGTATAAAAAAATGATACCGCCCTTTAAATTTAATTTAGGCAGTTCAATTGGTAGCGGAAAACAGTATTTGCCTTGGATACATATAAACGACGTGGCTAATATTTTTGTACACGTGTTACAAAACGCTAGTTTAAACCAAACCTATAATGCTGTTGGTAGCGAATTAGTAACCATGGATACTTTTACAAGCCAATTAGCAAAAAGCATACACCGATTAAAGTTTTTACCTAAAGTACCCACGTTTATTTTAAAATTAGTAATGGGCGAAAGCCATTTAATGGTTACCGAAGGCTTAAAAATAAGCAACCAAAAAATAAAGACTACTAGTTTTAAATTTGAGTTTGAAAGCTTAAACGCAGCTTTAA
>JAYTRS010000411.1:0-3530 GCA_043746065.1 Bacteroidota bacterium
AACATTTTTTCGCAAACAGAAACAGCAAATAATGTTATAAAACAATATCATTATACTTTTAGTGGCGATTTATCTTCGCAACTAAAAACCGAACTCGAAAAAAGTGCTATGCAACTTAGTTTTGCTACTGAAGCAAAAATTAAATATAAAGCTGAATCTAAAACAGGAGAATTATTTTTATTTACTAAAGAAAAAAAAATAGTTAGCGAAGGCGACATAGGTTTTGATATAGTGGCACTTAAAAAATTAATTTTATCCTATCATATTACCCCCCAAGAACTTACTATCACTCAAAATTAATTGTTTTAATCATCACAATACTTATACTAAAATGAAAAGAATATTATTTACATTAATTACAATTTTATGCGTTAACTATTTGTTTTCGCAAAACGATAATTGTTCATCTGCGCCAACTATTGGTGTTAGTGCCAATTGCAGTGTACCAATAGCAGGCACTTCGGCTGGTGCTAGCTTATCATTTGCAGGCTGTGTAGGAAATGCCGATGACGATGTGTGGTATAAATTTGTAGCTACTGCCACCAGCCACTCTATTCAGGTAGTTGGTTCGGCAAGTTACGATGCTGTTGTTGAAATTTTTTCGGGTACATGTACAGGTTTAACGTCTATTGCTTGTATTGATGCTACTGCAACGGGTGGTATTGAAAATGGTTTATTAACAGGTTTAATAGTAAGTAATACTTATTACATTCGTATTTATCATTACGGTGTGGGTAGTGGTTCTTCAAACTTTACTACGTGTTTATCCAATGCTCCACCAGCCCCTGCAAACGACGCTTGTGCTACAGCAACTGGTTTATCCGTAAATGCAGGATGTGTAAACGTGGCAGCCAGTTCTTATGGCGCATCACAATCACAAGCGCCTTGTGTAGGAACGAGTGATGATGATGTATGGTTTAGCTTTACAGCCAATAATTATACACAAACTATACAAGTAACACCATCAGCTAATATGGATGCTGTTTTAGAATTATTGAGTGGCTCTTGCGGTGCTTTAACCTCTATTAGCTGTACTGATGTTGGTTTTACAGGAGGTATTGAAAGTGTAACAGCGGTGGGTTTAGTGCCGGGCACAACCTATTATGTGAGGGTTTATGATTATTATTCGAGTGGAGGATTTCCATTTACTATTTGTGTAAGTGGTGCTGCGGCTGGCCCTGGGCAACCTAACGATAACCCTTGTACCGCTATACAATTACCTTTAGTTACATCTGATTGTAATTATTTGCAATTTAGTACGGTTGGCGCAACTCAAACCAACACTACTTTGGCTCCAGCCCCGTTTAGCTGTGCTGGCGGCTCGGGGGCTGCTACGGGTGGTTTTACAACAACTACTAAAGATGTATGGTTTAAAATAATAGTTCCTGCAAGTGGTAATATTTACATTACACCGCAACCTAATTTGGGTGCGGGTTATATTAACGATGGTGTAATGGCTTTGTACAGTGGGGTTAGTTGCAGTGCTTTAACTCAAATTGCTTGTGCCGATGATTATACCTTGTATCCAGGCACTGCAAACGATTTGTTGCCCTATATCGCAGCAACTGGTTTAACGCCAGGTAGCACTGTATATTTACGTTATTGGGCCTTTGCAACCTCACAAGGTTCGTTTGGCATTTGTGTTCAATCGCCCACTAACGATGGTTGTTCAACTGCCTTAAATATTTGCGATTTAAATGGTTATTCTGGCTCAACTAGTGCTGCTTATACAGCCGATAGACCTTGTAATATGTTTGGCAATAACGAAACAAATGCTGGAGTTGATCAACCCAATGGTGTAAATACAGGAGGCCCTTTTGGACAAGGTGGCCCTTGGGGTGTGGGTTCGCCATTTTATGATGTTAATATAAATAATAATTCGTGGATTAAATTTGTGGCCGCAAGTACTACCGCATCCTTTAAAATTAGTGTTGGGAATTGTTGGGTTGGAAGTTACCCTAGCGGCGGTTTACAAATGCAAATATTTAGCGCTGCTGTTGCTTGTTGTAGCTTTGTACCTGTGAGCGATTTTAAAGAAGGAAGTAGTACATTTACAATTAGCCCCATTGGTTTAACAATTGGTAATAGTTATTATTTAATGATTGATGGTTTTGCTGGCGATATTTGTAATTATACCATTACCGCATTAACAGGGGTATCGTTCCCAAACATTTCAGCATCAAATAATTCGGTTTGCCCTGGTGGAAGTACCACTTTATTTGGCCCAAGTAGTGCAAGTAGTTACACTTGGTTACCAAGCGGAGCAAATACATCAAGTATTACAGTTAGCCCTGGTAGTACAATAACATATACCCTAATAGCGGGCGGGGTATGTGGCTTTAAACAAACTTTAACAAAACAAATTATAGTTAATGCCCTACCAAATTTACAAATAAATGCAGGAAGTGCTATAAGCACTTGTGGTACGCAAACAACTGTTTTAACGGGCAGTGGTGCATCTACTTATACTTGGAATACAGGACCAACAACTACAACCATAAGCGTATCACCACCCAGCACAACAAATTATACTTTAACAGGTACAAGTGCGCAGGGTTGTGTAAACTCAACGGTCACAACCGTATCTGTAAACCCCTTGCCAACAACGGCCATTAGTGCTTCATCTAACACTATTTGTTCGGGTAGTAGTGCAACTTTAAGTGCTAGTGGTGCCACCACTTATACCTGGAGTACAGCTTCTACAAATACTGTTATTACTGTAACGCCCGCTTCAACAACTGTATATACCGTTACTGGTACAAATGGATTTGGTTGCACAAAAACATCAACCCTAAGTATTGGTGTTAGTGGCTTACCAACAATTAATACCACATCTACTACTATTTGCGCTGGGGCTACAGGTACAATTACTGCTTCGGGTGGCGTAAGTTATGTATGGAGTAATAGCGCAAATACATCATCTACAGGTGTTTCGCCTGCATCTACTACAAACTATACAGTAATTCGAACGGCAGGTAATTCGTGTACAAATAGTGCAATAGCACAAGTAAGCGTAAATGCTTTACCAGCCATTGCTGTAAATTCGGGTTCAATTTGTTTAAATAAAACAACTACCCTCACTGCCACAGGGGGAAATATTTATAATTGGAGTACAAGTGCTAGTGGCCCAAGTATTACTGTAACCCCTACCGTTAATACAAGCTATACTGTAACAGGTACAGCTTTATCGTCGGGTTGTACAAACACTGCGGTGAGTAATATTATTGTTTTAGGTATTCCACAATTAGCGAGTACACCAAGCGTATCGCAAAGTAATTGTGCCGCAAGTACAGGATCTATCACTTCAGTAAGCGTTAGCGGCAGTGGGCCTTTTAGTTACACATGGACAAATGGTTCAAATGCTGTGGTTGGAAACAGCGCTAATTTAAATACCCAACCAGCTGGCACCTATAATTTACAGGTTTTAGGTAGCAATGGTTGTTTAAATAATTTTGGCCCCTACTCTATTTTTAATCCGGGTGCGCCAAGTATATCATCCGCAAGTGCCACTGCCAACTCGTTATGTGCAG
>JAYTRS010000412.1:0-3509 GCA_043746065.1 Bacteroidota bacterium
TTACAACAATTTAATTTACAATTAATTTATCCTGCATATCTCAATAAAGCAAACGAAACCATTGCTAACACTGGCGATTTGCAATTGCCACAAGGCACAAAAGTAAATTGGGTATTTAATACCAAAAATACCGATAAACTTCAACTTCGCTTTGCCGATAGTTTAGCACAACCTCAAAAAAATTCAGAAAATCAATTTACCTTTTCGCGTAAATTTTTACAAAGCAATTCTTACACCATAAAAGCCTTAAATCAATTTGTATTGAAGGCTTTAGATTCGGTTAACTACAGCATTAACATTATCCCCGACCAATACCCAACTATTGATGTAACCGAAAAATTAGACTCTTTAAATCCAAAAAACATTTATTTCAGCGGACAAATAAAAGACGATTACGGCTTTCATCATCTTACCTTTCATTATAAAAAATTTGGAACCGATAGTACCGGTAAAAATTACGAAACTAACGGCAGTTACCCAATTAACGTAAATAAAATACAAACCAATCAGCCGTACTTTTATTTTTTAGATGCAAGTACTTATGATTTACAACCCGGTGATAAACTAGATTATTATTTTGAAGTATTTGATAACGACGGTGTAAACGGCAGTAAACCTGCCAAAACACAGTTAATGACGTTTAAAGCCCCCACTAAAGATGAAATAAACGAAAGCACCGATAAAAATAATACCGAAATAAAAAAAGACTTAGAAGAAAGTATTAAAAAAGCTAAGCAACTTCAAAAAGATGTAAATGATTTAGCTAAAAAAATAAACGATAAAAAACAATTAGGCTTTGAAGAAAAAAAGAAAATTGAAGATGTTATAAAAAAACAACAAGAACTTAAAAATAAAATTGAAGAAGTAAAACAAGAAAATCAAAAAAATAATCAACAACAAAACGAGTTTACCAAAACCGACGAAAACATTATGGAAAAACAAAAACAATTAGAACAATTGTTTGAAAACGTAATGACACCCGAAATGAAAAAGTTATTTGACGAGTTAAATAAAATGTTAGATAAGTTAGACAAAAACGAAATTCAACAAAAGTTAGAAGAAATGAAGTTGGATAATAAAGATATTGAAAAAGAGTTAGACCGTAACCTAGAAGCCTTTAAGCAACTAGAAGTAGAACAAAAAATGCAAAATGCTATTGAAAAATTAGATGAACTAAAAAACAAACAAGATGCCTTAAAGAAAGAAACAGAAGAGAATAAAAAACAAGATAGCAAGACCCAAGACAACAAGACTAAAGGGACTGAAAAGACAGATGATAAAAAGGATTTGGAAAAAAAACAAGACGATTTAAATAAAGATTTTGATAAACTAAAAGAAGACCTTAAAGATTTACAGAAAAAAAATGCGGAATTAGAAGAACCCAACAAGCTACCAAATAACGAGCAAAAACAAAACGACATTAGCAAAGAGATGAAAAGCGCTTCTGAAAAACTGAGTAAAAACAGTAAAAAAGATGCCGCCAAAAATCAAAAAGATGCCAGCGATAAAATGCAGGAAATGAAAGATGAGATGGAAAAAGCAATGGAAGATGAAGAAGAGCAGAAAGAAGAAGAAAATGCCAAAGGCCTCCGCCAAATATTAGAAAACTTACTCAACCTATCCTTTGCACAAGAAGAACTTTTAAAAACATTGCCCAAAACCCGAATTGATAACCCACAATACACAGACATTCCAAAACAACAAAATAAACTTAAAGACGATAGCCAAATTATTGAAGATAGCCTTTTAGCCCTTAGTAAACGCGCACCACAAATTAGCTCAATTATTAATCGCGAAATTAGTGCCATAAACCTAAATATTGATAAAACCGTAAAAGCCCTTGCCGAACGCAATACAGGCGAAGGTACTATGCGTATGCAAAGCACCATGACATCGGTAAACAACCTTGCCCTTTTATTAAACGAAAGTTTAGAGCAAATGCAAAAGCAAATGAAGGCTAAAAAACAATCTCAACAAAAAGGTAAAAAAGGCAAATGCAAAAAACCTGGTAGCGGCGAAGGGCAAAAACCATCGGATAAGCCAAGCATGCAAAGTATGAAAAAATTGCAAGAAAAATTAAACGAACAACTTAAGCAATTAAAAGAGGCTATGGAAAAAGGTCAAAAACCTGGTAATAAACCCGGCGATAAGCCTGGAGACAAACCAGGGCAAAAACCCGGCGAAAAACCTGGGCAAGGAGGCATGGGAAAACAAGGCCAAAATGGCTTAAATATGATGCCCGGTACCAGCGAGCAATTTGCTAAAATGGCGGCCCAGCAAGAAGCTTTACGCAGGCAAATGCAACAAATGATGGATAAAATTAAAAATAAAGGCTCAACCCCTGGTGGAAACATTGCCGATTTAATGGAACAAACCGAAAAAGACCTTGTAAATAAGCAACTTACCAACGAAACCCTAAAACGCCAGCAAGATATTTTAACAAAATTGTTAGAGAGTGAAAAAGCAGAGCGAGAAAGGGAACAAGACGAACAACGTAAAAGTAATGAAGCAAAAAATCAAAATTTAAGCAACCCTACGCAATTTTTAGAGTATAAAAGGTTGAAAGAAAAAGAAATGGAGTTGTTAAATACCGTTCCGCCAAGTTTAACACCCTATTATAAACAAAAAGTAAACAATTATTTTAATAGCGTAAACAAATAATTACCGTGGAAAGCATGATTCCAAATATAACAAAAATAAGTTCGAAGGCGGATAACCTTCGTTTGGTTGAAAAACTAATTGACGATGTGTGTCAGGTTTATAAAGTAAACGAAGATGCTTATGGTAATATTTTAATTGCCGTAACCGAAGCTGTAAACAACGCCATCAATCATGGTAACCAAAATAACCCTAATAAATTTGTAAACATTGGCTTTAAAACCGATAACAAACAACTTGTATTTAGCGTTAGCGACGAAGGTACTGGCTTTAACTATACAGATTTACCAGACCCTACCGACCCATCAAATATTGATAAACCCAACGGACGTGGCGTTTTTTTAATGAAAAACCTAGCCGATAGCATTAAGTTTTTACAAAACGGCAAAACTGTTTTATTAGCTTTTAATAATTAAGCTTATTATTATTTTTAATTATTTAGTAGGTAACAACGTTCCTACACACTCTCCAAAGCCAACTTTTGTAGTATCATTTTTTAAATGTTTAGGTGATATTTTTTATTAATCATTTTTTTATATAAAAATGATTTAACAAATTTCCAAACACCTTTTTCAACTTTTAATTTTGTAAATAAAATATTAAATTTATTGATATAAAAAGCATAACACAACAATTAAAAAAAAGATTAAAATTGTTTGTAGTTGTATTATGATTTTTATTTTGCAACTTTATAAGATATTAGATGATATATTTTAAAAATATTTTTTTTGCAAGTATCCTTACGCTAAATTTATTTTCTCAACGAGTAGTAGTAATAAATAGGTCTTTATTTATAAATTGCACTAGTGCTTCATATTATACTAATAGATGTGATTACTTATTATTAGTGC
>JAYTRS010000413.1:0-3509 GCA_043746065.1 Bacteroidota bacterium
GTTACCTTACAATTATAGTAAAGAAAACTATGCACGCACTGGTTATGTTTACGAAGGTTTTACAACTTATTATGGAGATAAATTATTATTAAGTAGCTCTGTTTTTAGTTTAGAACAATATTTTAAAACCTTAGAAGAACGCTTAACAAAACATTTTCATAATTATGGGCGTTACAATTTAAGTGTGGCAGATAGTAGCTGGGATAATTGGTTAGATGGCTATGTGCCTGGCGTGCCCTATCGTAAAACTAGTATTTACGACGAAGGAAGTTTAATTGCATTTATGTTAGATGTAAAAATTTTAGAAGCCACTCAAAATAAAAAATCTTTGCGTGATGTGTGCGTGTTACTTTACCAACGCTATGGCAAGCAACACAAAGGTTATGCCGAGCAAGACATTATTAATTTAGTAAACGAAGTTGCTGAAAAAGATTTTACTACATTTTTTACTGATTACGTTTATACACCCAACGATTACGAAAAACCATTGCAACAATGTTTTAATTATTTGGGTATAGAATTTAGTAAAGATAATAACCCTCACACGGCCGATAATTATTTTGGATTTAAGGTAACCTCCGATTTACATCATTCTGCAAAAGTAACCTTAGTAGCGCCTTACTCTCCGGCTTGGAAAGCAGGTTTGTTTGCTGGCGACGAAATTATGGCTATAAATACTATTTTATTAAAAGATAATTGTAATAATTGGTTGCACTATTTTATTGATGATGCCGAAATTACTTTAACTGTAAATAGTAATGGGCAACTTAAAACATTAATTTTACAAAAAGATAAAAAAGGAACTACTTACTTTTTTAATCCTAAATTAAAATTAAACCTAAAAGCTACTGAACAAAATAAATTAGCTTTTGGTAAATGGAACAAATTTTAGGCTAAAGAAATTTACCTTTAATTAATTTTAAATCGCAGAAATACCTATTAATTCTCAATTACACCGTCGCCAGCATAAACACCATTTTTGTATATGGCAACACGTGTTAAAATACCGTTTTCGTTATAAATGTAGGCTTTACCTGTTAAAAACTGATTGTTTTTAAAATCGCCATCTTTAGTTACTTGCTTATTAGCATTATATAAAGTATGCTTACCATTTAAAACTAAAGGTTGTTTTGCCGCATCTGCAGGTTTTTCATCAGCTTTTAAGGCTAATTTAGGGGCCGCATCTGCAGGAATATCCGATTTTTTTACAAATTCTTTTTTCGGATCGTAAGTTTTTATAGAGTTTACATCTACGCTACCGTTATTAAAAGTTTTTTCGGCTTTTAAATCGCCATTTTCGTGGTATTCAGTAATTACACCAGTTTCTTTACCATTTACAAAATTGCCTTTAATGGCAGTTTTACCGTTTTCAAATTTATAAACTTGCTCACCTTCGCGCTTACCACTTTCGTTAAACTTAAACTCGTGTTGCACTTCGCCATTGGCATAATATTGTTTAAACGTACCTACCCAACGGTTATTTTTCCATTGTCCTTCTTCTTCTACTTTTCCGTTTTCGTGATAAATAATGGCATAACCATCAGGTCTGCCATTTACAAAGGTTACTTTGTTTTTTGTATTTCCGTTACAAAAGTATTCCATCCAAATACCTATTTTACGATTTTCCTTATAAGCACCTTCTTCGGCTTTTTGGGTGGGTGCAAAACAGGCATTTTGTTTGTGTTTGCCAAACAATACCCATTTTCCTTGCTTTCTACCAACAACATCTACATAGTTAATGGTATCTTTAGAGTTTGGCATTAACTCAAATGTTTGTGCTATAACTTGCCCAATTATTGAATTAGTTGCAAAAAAAATAATAACGGCTATACATTTTAAATTCATTTTAGTTAAGTTAAAAAGTTTGTTATTATAAATTTAGTAAATTAGTTTTATAATTCAAACTACTTGTAACCTATACTTTTCAACAATACCTGTTATTAAGGCTATATTTTAGACAAAGCATTCTTTTTTCTCGATGAAAAAAGAGGATTTTTATACTCCTAAAAATATTTTATTATAGCGCTTGCGAAAATCCTTCTCTAATTTTATCGGCTTTATATACACCACCATATAATTTATCTTTTATTTTACTAAACGATTCAATGGTGTATTTTACATCATCTTGTGTATGTGTGGCAGTTGGTATTAAACGCAAAATAATCATACCCTTTGGTATTACGGGGTAAACAACCATTGAACAAAAAACTCCAAAATTTTCGCGAAGGTCAATAACCATATTGGTTGCTTCGGGTATTGAGCCATTCATATAAACAGGGGTAACCATGGTATTAGTATCGCCAATGTTAAAACCAGCTTCTACTAATCCTTTTTGAAGGCTATTGGCTATTTCCCATAATTTGGTGCGGTATTCGGGGTGTTTGTTTAATAACTCTAAGCGTTTTAATAAGCCATATACTAAAGGCAATGGCAGGCTTTTTGCAAAAATTTGCGAACGCATATTATAACGTAAAAAAGTTATAATCTCTTTGGTTGAACTAATAAAGCCACCAATTAGGGCAAATGATTTTGCAAAAGTTCCAAAGTAAATATCAATTCCATCTTGGCAGTGTTGGTGTTCGCCTGTGCCGCCACCTTTTTCACCCATAGTGCCAATGCCGTGTGCATCATCTACAAATAAACGGAAAGAGAATTTTTTCTTTAAATCAATAATTTCTTTTAATTTTCCTTGGTCGCCACGCATACCAAAAACGCCTTCGGTAATTACTAAAATAGCACCGCCTGTGGTTTCGGCTAACTTAGTGGCACGAACCATTTGTTTTTCAAAATCTTCAATATCGTTATGTTTAAAAACGTAACGTTTGCCCATGTGTAAACGTACACCATCTAAAATACAAGCGTGGCTTTCGGCATCGTACACAATTACATCGTGCCTATCTACAATGGCATCAATGGCGCTAACCATAGCTTGGTAACCAAAGTTACAAAGTATGGTATCTTCTTTTTGTACTAGTTTTGATAATCCTTTTTCTAAATCTTCGTGGTAATCTGAGTTTCCGCTCATCATACGTGCGCCCATGGGGGCTGCTAAACCAAATTTTTGGGTGCCTTCATTGTCTGCTTTTCTGGTTTCGGGGTGGTTTGCAAGGCCTAAATAGTTATTTAAACTCCAGTTTAGTAATTTTTTACCTCTAAAATCCATGTGGGGGTTAATATCGCCAGTAAGTTTTGGGAAGGTAAAATAACCGTGCGATTCTTTGGCATGATCGCCAATAGGACCCATGTTGGCTTTAATTTTATCGAATATATCTTTCATATGTTTAGTAACGAGGTAAATGGTATTGGGGAGTAAAGATAAATAATTTATGGCTACTGATAATGTAAATGTGTAAAAATACTTTTTATATATAATTAAAGGTAATGATTATTCTGCTCCGCAGGTTTTGCAAACAAGGGTGTCCGAAATGCACAAAGCCCTGTGAACTAATTATAGGAAAGGTTATGAAATTTCAATAAAACAGTATCGTAATTTGTTTTATGCATATTTC
>JAYTRS010000414.1:0-3504 GCA_043746065.1 Bacteroidota bacterium
GCTTTATTTTTTTAGGTTCAAAACCTGTCGATGCATCATTTATAATAAAAGAAGAATGATTTTTTATGGCATGTTTTAATTTATTTACTGCCTGAAAACTACTCCAAGTATAGGGCTTATCAATTAAGAGTACTTCGCCATTATAAAAATTGTAATCCATTTATTTTGAGCTAATAGCGATTAGTTAATAGTGAGTAGTATTTTTTCAATCAACAATTGTCACACTGAGTGAAGTTTAAGGACTAACAACAATTATCATTATTACAATTCCAAATCTCGTTTACGTTTTGCCTTTTTTTCTTTCATATTAAAGGTTTCGTTTATTAAGGCAAAGGCAAGAGCTATGTATGCATAATTCTTGTTGAGTTCAATATGTTCAGTTTCTGGTAATGTAAAGTTGTAAGCATCTAACAAGCCCTCTGCCAATAAAATACCGCCAATGGCTAATAAAAAGGTGAGTGCAATCATTTTTATACCTTGATTTTTATTTATAAAATCGGCCACTACACCACTAAATAAAATCATTAAAATCATACTAATTACCACGGCACTAATCATAATTAATACTACCCCACTCACACCAACAGCTGCTAAAATACTATCAAAACTAAATATAAAATCTATTATTACAATTTGCATAATAATAGCGTTAAACGAATTTTTTCCACCACTTTTATGTTCAATTTCATCTTCATCACTATTAATCTTTTCTTGAATTTCTTTCCATGTTTTTACTAATAAAAATAGGCCTCCACCTGCTAAAATCAAACCTTTACCACTAACGCCATAGGGCCCAATATGAAATAAAGCTTCTTTTAAACCTGCAATCCAGCCCACAAATAATAATAAAACACTACGCACTACCAGCGCTAAAACTAAACCAATGGTACGTGCTTTTTTTTGTTGAGAAACGGGCAATTTGTTTACGGCAATAGATATAAAAATGATATTATCTATACCAAGAATTATTTCTAAAACCGAAAGTGTGAGTAAACCAATTAAACCTTTTATGGTAAGTAAGGCATCTAAATCAGCCGAAAAACTATGCATTTTTTTAATTTAAGTTGTAAAGATATTCTTTTTTAGGCAAACCACATAAAATTATTATTATTGATAATCAAATAGTTACGATTTATTTTTGATTTATTTAGTACTATGTGTTGCAAGGTACTAAAATTTTAACTTATCTTTGTATCACCAATTAGCTATTGATATAAATTTAATAAAAACAAAAATAATTTAAACACTAAAAAAATGACACCTCTAAATCCAATAAAAAAAACAAGCTTAATTATAGGCTTATGCTTATTTACATGTTTTGCAAATGCAAAATCAAAAAACGGAAATAAAATGGCAGAAACTGAAAAAACAATTAAAGAATCTATTGTTTTTACGGCTCCTATTTCAAATCAAAAAGTTGAAATTTTATTTACAACCAACACAAATGGTGATGTGAATTTTGTTTTAGCAAAAACAGATGATGTAGATTTAAAAAACAAAATCGAAAAACAATTTTCGCAACTTCATTTAACAAAATTAAAAACTGATGTTGTACACAGTATTATTTTAAACTTTAAAACACAATAAAAATTATGGAACAAGTAAACACCGATAATACAAAAGCGCAAATGCGCAAAGGTGTGCTTGAACTCTGCATACTTTCTATCCTATCGCAAGGCGATGCTTATCCTACCGAAATTATTGATAAGCTAAAAGATACAAAATTAGTAGTAGTTGAAGGCACCCTATACCCCCTTTTAACACGTTTAAAAAACACTGGCTTGCTGGGTTACCGCTGGGAAGAAAGCACAAGCGGACCACCACGAAAATATTATAAGCTAACCGAAATTGGCGAACAATATTTAAAAGAATTGCAAATAAGCTGGGAAGAGCTTGTAAACGCAGTAAACTCAACCATTGAAAAAGGAAAAAAATTATAAATAAAAAATTAAAAACATTAAACAATGAACAAAACAGTAACCATAAACATAAGCGGCATTATTTTTCATATTGAAGAAGATGCTTACCAAACCTTAAGCAATTACTTAAGAACCATAAAAGGATACTTTAGTAAAACAGATGGCGGCAACGAAATAATGGCCGATATTGAAGCACGTATTGCCGAATTATTGCAACAAAAAATTAACCTAAATAAACAGGTAGTTTTAATGCCCGACGTTGAAAACGTAATGGAAATTATGGGTAAGCCCGAAGAGTTTGCTAGTGATGATTCTAATTCGCAAAACACTGGCAATGAGCAACAGTACTCACATGCTGATGCTGAAAAAATAAAACGCCGTTTGTTTCGTAACCCCGACGAAAAAGCCATAGGCGGTGTATGTAGCGGTATTGCTGCATACTTTGATATTGATACCGTGTGGGTAAGATTAGCCATGTTTTTATTAATATTTTTCGGCGGATTAAGTTTGTGGGTATATTTAGTAATGTGGATAGTTATTCCATTAGCACAAACTACTGCCGATAAATTAGCGATGCGTGGCGAAGCTATTAACATTGATAACATTAGCAAAACCATTAAAGAAGAAGCCGAAGAATTAAAAAATAAATACGGTAAAAATTTCGACTCTAAAAGATTTACTGCCAATGTAAAAAACGGTGCTTCGGCTACAGCTAATACTGTTGCTAATATTATTGGCAGAGCAGTTGGTTTATTTATTGTGTTTTTAGGAGGCACCTTATTAATTGCCTACATCAGTTCTATTTTTGGAATTTCGGTTGTAAATTCTAATAGCGATTTAGTACATTGGAAATCTGTAATTTTTGATTCGGGCGCTGATTACGTGTGGGCAATTATTTCGTTCATGATTGTATTTGGTATTCCTGTATTTATGCTGCTTTTTACTGGTATTAAATTATTATTTAAAATATCATACCATAACCGTTGGCTAAATTATAGTTTAGGTTTAGTTTGGTTAATAGGTTTTATTTTAGGCTTTTATGTTACCGTAAAAACAGTAAAACAATTTACCGAAACATCAAAAATAAAAGAAACATACGTGTTGCATAATATGGGCGATACCATTGTTGTAAAACTAAATCCAAGCTCTGAAATATTAAAAACATATACCTTTGAAAATACCGACGATATTGAAAATAATTTTCAAAATAATCACAACAGCTACTTTTTAGGCGAAGAAAAATCAAGCTTATCTGTTCTTGGTTTAGCCAGTTTAGATATTACCGAAAGCCCTTCGGATAGCGTTGAATTAATTATTTATAATACCTCTAAAGGCTACAGTAAGCAAGATGCTAATCAAAATGCAAAATCAATAAAATATAGCTACAAACAAACAAATAATACTTTAATTTTTGATCAAATTTTTACAGTATTAAACGGACAAAAATTTAGAGCACAAAGCGTAAATATTAAATTAAAATTACCAAAAGGTAAAGTAGTTTATTTTGATAACAGCGTGAAGTATTTATTAGATGGTGTAGATAATACAACCAATACCTGGGATGGAGATATGGCTGGCCGCCGCT
>JAYTRS010000415.1:0-3503 GCA_043746065.1 Bacteroidota bacterium
CCAAGGTAATACTGAGCGTAACCAACAACTAACGCTAAGTTTAAGTAAATTAAGTTTTGTTTTAAGTATAGTTGGAGTAGGGCTAATTGCTATTTTACCCAATACCTTTTTTATATTTATGTTGGGCGCAGATTTTATACATATTAAATATTACATGCTTTTATATGCCCCAGGCATTTTAATGATAAGTTTTATGGCAATTATAAGCCATTACTTTTCGGCATTAGGTAAGTTAAAAACTATTTTAGTGTGCAATAGTTTTGGTTTTATAGCTACTATAAGTTTAGCACCTCTTTTAATTAAAAATATGGGTATTGAGGGGGCTGCAATTACCGCCAATATTGCCTATTTATTAAATGCCATTACCATTGGTTATGTGTTTTTTAAAACAAATAAACTAAGTATTACACATTTAATTTTTGTAAAAAAAGATATTTTAAGTTTAAAAGAGTTAATTAAAAATAAAGAGAGCGTATAATTTAAAATACGTAAATCATTACCTTTAAGTTGCGCTTCAATTTACTAACCCTTTGCCTAAATACTAATTATAAGCGGGTAATAAACCGTAACTTTTACCGTACTCTAACATTTGTTGTACAAAATTTGTAGGGTATTCAATTTTTACATCAATTACCTTATCGCCTTCCATTACTGGTATTAGCTTTGGTTGTATAAAGCCTTGGTAAGGCGCCATGCCTAAGTTTTTGTAACGTGCCAATACTTCGTTATGTAATTTAGCATTTACCTTTACACCGTAATTTTCAATTAAATTTTTACCCGCTTTATAATCTCCCTCCGATTTTATGCGTTGTATTTCTTTTAATAATTGACCAAACAACGTTTTTAATTTACTATAATCGCTTATAACAAAATAGGTTTTATTGTTTTCAACTTTTTGTTCAATTACGTTTTCTTTTTTACCTTTTTCAAAAGCCCAAGCAGCAACCATTTGGCGATTACGCATGTGTGCTTCTTCTAAATCTTTACCTTCTTTAATGCGTGATAGCTGTATAATTAATCCTTTTGTAATGTATTCATCATACGCTGCTTTACCATAATCTAAACTTGGCATTACGCCTAAATCCACTAATTTTTGATCGTATAAATAATATAGGGCTACTAAATCGGCTCTACCTTCTTCTAAAGCACTGGCGTAATTTTTAAGGGTTTCGTTAGGTTGTCCAATGCCTTTATTTATTTGTCCGCTAGCATGCCCAATTACTTCGTGCATATCGGTATGTAATTTATCAGCTAAGCCTGCGTAATTGCTTACATTTTTTTTAATATTATCGTTATAATAAAATTCGTTTACTACGCTACCACCCGCAGCACGTTCGTAAGCCTCAACAATATTTCCTAAGTTTACTGATTTACTACCGTGTGTTTCGCGTATCCACTCATTGTTTGGTAGATTAATACCAATGGGTGTGCTGGGCGACGAGTCGCCACTTTCAACCACTGCATTAATTACTTTTGCCGAAATACCTTTTACTGTATCTTTTTTATGTGTATCCATTATTGGCGAATTATCTTCAAACCATTGTGCGTTAGCGCCAATAGTAGCAATGCGTTTACTGGCTTCAAAATCTCGCACTGATACTACCGATTCAAACGAACCTTTTTTGCCCATAGGATCTAAATACACTTCAATAAAACCATTTACCACATCTACATTACTTTCGGTATCTTTTACCCAGGCAATATTATAGGCATCAAAATCTTTTATTGAACCTGTTTTGTAAAAGGTTACTAATTTTTGTAAGGCATCTTTTTGTTTATCGTTTTCGGCAACGTTTATAGCCTTCTCTAACCAAAACACAATTTGCTCAATAGCTTGTGTGTAATGCCCACCTACTTTATAAACTTTTTCTACAAGTTTTCCGTTTTCTTTTACCAACTTGCTATTAATACCATACATAGGTTGGTGGGTGCTATTTTTATCAACCATAGCGGCATAAAAATCGGTTACTTCTTGTTGGGTTACACCTTCGTAAAAATTAACAGCGCTCGATTTTACAAGGTCAGTTTTACTATCAAGGCTTACTTTTTTAGAGGCAATTTTTGTATCAAAAATGATGGGCGTAATTAGCTTAGTATAATCGGCTTTAGTTTGGTTAGCTTGTAAGGGTAATTTAGCATCATCAATACTTTGTACTACCGATGCAAAAAAACTATCGCTACACTCGGGTATAAACTTATCGGTACTGTAGTGGTGGTGTATGCCGTTACTAAACCACACACGCTTGGCATAGGTTAATAATTGTTTGTATTCTGTACTTTCCGTATCGCCTTTGTAGTGCGTAACAATGGCTTCTAATGTTTTACGAATGCTTAAGTTGTATTTAAAATTTTGATCGTAAATAATATCACGTCCACTTAACGCAGCTTGGTATAAATAATACAACAAGGTTTTTGTTTGTAGGTTTAGTTTATCAAAATCTTGTACTTGGTATCGTAAAATTCGTAAATCGGCAAACTGTTCAACAATGTGGTTAAACTCTTGGTTTTGGGCTAATGGCATGGCGTTTTCAATACTATCTTTTTTTGGTGTGGCTTTAAATACTTCTAATTCGTTGGTGTTAGAGTGGCAAGCCGATAATGCAAGTGATACTGATGCAATTTTTAATAAATGGTTCATATATTATAGTGTGCTATAAATTTTAGACTGTAAGGATAGCATTTATTTAATTTTTTTGCAACAGGTTTATAATATTTAAAAATGAAATTAGTAAAATGTAATGTCCTTACAAAACATTGATTGGATAAAGACTTTATCTGCGATCGTTTTTGTTTGATCGGTAGCAAAAAAATAGGATACTATAAATGTATGTTTTAAGGTACAGTAATAAGCTTCAAGGAGGTAGAATAAAAAATTAAAATATATTAAAGCCATAAAATATCAAATAGTTGCAAGTTGTTACAGTACTAAAACATATAATAACATAATAAAAAAAGCATTTCAATTTATTTGAAACGCTTTTTTTAGGTTTAGTAATTATATAGTATTATCCTTTTAGGGCTTCGGCACCGCCTACAATTTCTAAAATTTCTTTGGTGATGGCTGCTTGGCGTGCTTTGTTGTACATAATTTTTAAATCTTTTTGCATAGCCTTGGCATTATCGGTAGCTTTATGCATGGCAGTCATACGTGCGCCGTGCTCACTTGCAAAGCTATCTAATAGGGCTTTGTAAAGTTGTGTTTTTAAGCTACGCGGTATTAATTCGTTTACAATGTATGCTTGATTGGGTTCAAAAATATAATCTGTTTTAGCAGTTTTTGTTTCTGATGGTGTTGATACAATAGGTAAAAATTGTTCTTCGGTTGTAATTTGTACCGCCGCGTTTCTAAACTGGTTATATACCAATACTACTTTATCAAATTCTTTATTTAAAAAAGCATCCATTATTTGTTGGGCTACTGGTGCTGTTTTGGCATAGCTCAATCCATCAAACAATTCGTTAGTATGGTGTGGCAAATCTTTCCCAGTAATAGCGTGTTGTGT